>JBLHNX010000023.1:0-14628 GCA_047622125.1 Paracoccaceae bacterium
GGAGCTCTGTTGTCATTTGCAACTAGCTTTTATGTACCGATAACGGTGGTAACTCACCGAAACAAAGCAAACACCTTTAGACGTTTGTCGATCCTATTTCGCCCCCAAAGTCCCCAAATGAGGGATGGTGGTGGAGGCGCAGGGTACCGCCCCCTGGTCCAATCCGGTTATTACGTGCGCGTTTATGTTTATAGTCCCGAGGGACACCCTAAACGTAGGCGAGCGGGGCCATAACTTCAATGGGTTTCATCACCATCGCTCACAAATGCGATATGATTTGGCAGGTGCGTTGTTTCGGGACTAAGCTAGGCGCATTCACGACACAGCCATTGACCGGAGCATATTATGAAGACCTTTACTGCGATACTGGCCCCTCTTTTTATCACAGCGGTGTCCGCCAGCGCCGCAATCGCCCAAGAGGTCAGCGCCGAGGAGATAGCCAACGCTGCGATTTGCTCAACAGCCGCCGATGGAACGGCGCGGGTTGTTTGCGAATGCCCTGCGGGCGGAACCGATGGCTCGGTCTGGGGCAGTGGCCCCTATACCGGCGACAGCAACCTGTGCACCGCCGCGCGCCATGCGGGTGCGATTGACGGGCAGGGTGGTGTTGTTGTTGTCATGCCGGCCGGACGCAAGGACGAATTCCCCGGATCGGATTCGGGTGGTGTGACCACCCAAAGCTGGGGAGCGTGGGATCGCAGCTTTAACGTGACAGCGGCTGTCGCAGGTGGCGGCAAGACGACGATTGCCGCACAAGCCATGCCGACATTCAGCGCGGCCGAGATGGCCAATGCGCCAGTCTGCACGAGTCTTGCCACAGATGCGCCCGACATTGCGCTCTGTCGTTGCCCCGAAACGCCGACCGTCAAATCTGTCTGGGGCAGCGGGCCTTACACGGGCGACAGCGATATCTGCACGGCGGCCCTGCATGCGGGCGCCGTGGGCAATGCCGGTGGTGCTGTGCTTGTCACGCGGCGCGACGGGCAGGACGCCTATGAAGGTGGATCGGCCAATGGTGTGACGACACGCAATTGGGGTAGCTACGGGCGCAGCTTTGACGTGGTTGCGGCCTCAGGCCCTGCAACAATCGCCGCTTGCACCGTGATCCCGTCGGGCGAAGATATCCATGCCTGCACATGCCCCGCAGACGACGGCACACGCGGTTCCGTCTATGGCAGCGGCCCCTACACGGCCGACAGCGACATCTGTTCGGCGGCGCGTCACGCAGGTGCAGTGCCCCGCGAAGGCGGCACGGTGCACGTGATCCGCATTCAAGGGATGGAAACTTACGCGGCCAGCAGCACCAACATGGTCGAGGCCCGTGCATGGGGCAGCTACAGCGCGTCTATCGTGTTTGATCGTAACCAGTAGCGCCTAAAGCCAGTAGCGCCTAAAGATTGGCGGCGATGAGCCAGACAGCCATCGTCGCCTCGATCCCGAAATAGACCAGCGCCTTGGTGCGCGGCGGATTATCCAGCACCAGCGACGTCGCGCGGCCAAGCGACGCTCCGCCGTATGCCACGCCCATCATCAGGTAAGCAGCGGGCGTGCCGATGATCAGGCAGCCCACGCCCAAAGCTACAAACAGTGCCCCGACCGAGGCGCGCACTTCACTTACGCCCATCTCGCTGTCGCCCTGTTTCAGGTCGAGCACGGACATGGTGTAACGCGGCGCAAGCCAGCCGAAAGCGCCAAAGGCGATAGAGGCGAGGGCGAGGAGTATGTTGATGATGTCTATCATATAGAGAGATCTAGCAGGCTTGCAGCGGGGGGCAAGTCAACGCCACGGTCTACTTGGTATTCTAAGTCCGAAATGGGTCGATTCAAGGCGTGAAATATGTTTTCCACCATCTTGTGGGCCGCGCGCGCGCGCATAGATTAGTCCTGTCACAAGGGAGCGCATTGTGGACTTCGTTTATATCATCGGTGGTCTTATCGGTCTGATTATTGGCGGCGAATACCTTGTGAGGGGGGCCGTCGCGCTTGCCCAGAATTTGCGGATTTCGCCGATGGTTATCGGGCTGACGCTGGTTGGGTTCGGCACATCGATCCCCGAATTGGTTACAAGCGTTCAAGCAGCAATGATCGGCGCGCCGGGAATTGCCGTGGGCAACGTGGTTGGCAGCAACATTGCCAATATCCTGCTCATTCTGGGCTGCGCTGCGCTAATCATGCCGTTGACCGTGCCGCGACGCGCGTTCCAGCGCGACGGAACGGTCTTGATCGCAGCAACAGGGCTGTGTCTTGCGGTTGTTTTGTTCGGGACGTTTGGACGCTTGATCGGGGTGGGATTTCTCGCACTTCTGCTAGGCTATCTCATCATGGCGATCCGCAGCGGCGATGTCGTAGCCGATCCAGACTTACAGCATGCCACAACCGCCCCGCTTTGGCCGACGCTGGCGATGATTGCGGGCGGTCTTGCCGTGACGGTTTTCGCCGCTAAATTCCTTGTGCAAGGGGCCGTCGCGGTTGCCGCAGATCTGGGTGTTTCGGAAACGGTGATCGGGCTTACTATCGTGGCGATCGGCACGTCGATGCCGGAACTGGTGACATCGGTCGTCGCTGCCCGTCGCGGACAAGTCGATGTGGCCCTTGGCAACGTCATCGGCTCTAATATATTCAATATACTTGGTATTCTTGGTGTAACGGCGCTGATCAGCCCGTTTGCTGTGCCGTCACAAATTGTAGCGTTCGACATTTGGGTCATGGTCGCGGCAACGGTTGCGTTATGCGCGGTCGCGGTGACGGGCTGGCGCATCACACGCGGTGAAGGTGGCGCACTTATCATCAGCTACGCAGGATATCTGTCCTATTTGGTCTGGATGGCAAGCAGTTGAGAGGGCTTATTTCGTCTTCCCAGCCCGTGCCTCAAACACGCTTTGTGCCAACACTTGCGTCTCAGCCTCTAATGCAGTCAGAGCGGCCGCAGTCGCCCCCCCGTTCTGCGCTTCAACTGCATCAGCAATATTAGTGTGCAGCGCCACGATCCGCTCGCGTGAACGGGCGGTGAATGTGATCATGTTCATCAGCGGTTGCATCGCCTCGACCGCGCCTGCCAATTGATACGACAGCACCGGATTGCCCGCTCCATCGACCAGCGCGCGGTGGAAGGCGACATCACTTGCACAGAATGCCTCGTCGGTGAGGCCCGGTTGCGATTGGCGGAAACATTCGGCGCGCATGGTGGCCAGATGGTCGGGCGTGCGGCGCTGTGCGGACAGCGGCGCGCAAGCGCGTTCTAGTGCGTATCGCGCCTCGCAGGCTGTCGCAAAACTGACGTCGTTCATGCTGAGTAGCAGCGTCGAGGTTGTGATTTGCTGGGTGTAGGCATCCTCAAACCGCAAGCGATTGACGAATGCACCGCCAGTGGCCCCGCGCTGCGTGCGGATCAAACTTTGAGCCGCCAGTCGTTTTAATGCCTCGCGCACAGTGGGGCGGGAGACGGCGAATTGTTCGGCCAATTCCGCCTCGGACGGGAGGCGTTCATCGACCGGCAACGCGCCCGACATAATCGCATCGCGGATCGCTTTGGCGATCTGGGCCGAGAGGTCGGCGGGGCTGTTGGGATCAATTTTCATTTGTCAGACATTTAAAAGTCTGACATTTAAAAAGCAAGGGTTGAGTCGCACCGACTGTCGGATCAACTGATGGAGAGAACAGATGTTTGCACGCTGGTTCAGAACAATGGCCGCCCCGCATTGGTTGGGGCTGTTCGGGCTTGTTGTGGCCGGATGGGTCGCGTTGTACTTGATGGCGATCCCTGCAGACCTGCGCAGCCTGTCGCGCATTTACGGCGCCGAGTTCTGGGCCGAGTTGTGCCGCGTCACACCCGACGGCGCGGGAGCGGCGAAGCTTTGGGCGATGTGGGCGCTGATGTCGGCGGCGATGATGCTGCCAACGGCGCTGCCTGCCTTGGCAACCTATGACGACCTGCCCACAACAAAGGCCGATTTCGCGGCCCTTACGGGCGGATACCTTGCGATCTGGCTGGGCTTTTCCGCCGTGGCGGCGCTGGCGCAGTTGGGGCTATGGCAAATGGGGCTGGTCGATCAAACAGGCCTTAGCCTTAGCCGTATCTTGTCGGGCGCCTTGCTGATCGGGGCGGGGGTATACCAATTTACCGCCCTGAAAAACGCCTGCGTTAGCAAGTGCCGCGCGCCGCTGGCGTTCTTCATGGATCACTGGAGCGATGGGCCATGGCGGCTTGGCCTACGTCTGGGGGCGGTCTGCCTTGGATGTTGCTGGGCATTGATGGCGCTGGCCTTTGTTGGCGGCGTGATGAGCCTTGCTTTCATGGGGTTGGCGACCCTGCTGATGGTATTTGAAAAACTACCAAGCTTGGGGGATCGCCTCACGCGCCCCCTTGGATTTGGCCTGATCGGCGCTGGTGCGCTGGTGCTCGCGGGCCTTTAACACGAGGAGAGATATCATGGACGGGAATTCCCACCCCCTACGGCGCAAGATCAACGCAACAGACTGGGCCATCAAGGGCGAGCTGTTTTTGAATTGTAATTGTACGCTGTTTTGCCCCTGCGTTGTCAGCCTTGGCGCACACGCGCCGACCGAAGGCTATTGTCAGGCTTGGATGGCCGTGGCGATCGACGAGGGCCATTTTGAAGGTGAAGATCTGACAGGGATCAACGTCGGTCTTCTGGCGGACATTCCCGGTCGCATGGCCGAAGGCAACTGGAAGGTCGCACTTTATGTGGACGAAAGTGCTTCTGACAAAGCCTATGAGGGCTTGGGCCGTATCTTTAGCGGCACAGCGGGCGGCACCACAGGGCTGTTCACGATGCTGGTCAGCGAGATCATCGGCATGGAGCGCGAGAAGGTCGATATCATGCGCGAAGGCACCAAGCGCGGACTTTATGTGGGGCGCAAAATTCACGGCGAAATCGAGATGATCACCGGCACGGACCCTGACAAGCCCGTCACAATGACCAACACCCAATACTGGATGGGGCCGGATGTGATCGCCGCCAAGGGCCTGAAATCCAAAGTGCGCGACTATGGCCGCGTCTGGGATCTGTCAGGCAAATCGGGCGAAATTTGCGCGATTGATTGGAAAGGCGTCGCGAAATGATCGCGGCTTACAATTGCACGGCTGGTGGTCGTTCATACGGACCAAAGGGGGACTAAATGGCGCTCATTTCACCATCGCGTCGCCTGCGGCGCACCGCGTTTTCGGACGGAGTCGAGGCGGCAGGGGTCAAGGCCTACACGTCTTACAACCATATGCTGCTGGCGACGGTGTTTCGCAGTCTGACCGAGGATTATCGCCACCTGAAGGACGCGGTGCAGCTTTGGGATGTGGCCTGTGAGCGCCAGATTGAAGTGCGTGGACCCGATGCAAGCCGGTTGATGCAAATGCTGACGCCGCGCGATCTGCGCAAGATGCAGCCGGGCATGTGTTATTATGTGCCGATGGTCGATGAAACGGGCGGTATGTTGAACGACCCCGTTGCGGTAAAACTGGCAGAAGACCGCTATTGGATTTCCATCGCCGACAGTGATTTGTTGTTTTGGGTCAAGGGGCTGGCCTATGGCTTCCGGCTTGACGTTCTGGTGGATGAACCTGACGTGTCGCCGCTGGCGATCCAGGGGCCAAGGGCAGACGAGCTTGCCGCGCGTGTCTTCGGGCAGGGCGTGCGCGACATCAAGTTCTTTCGCTTCGGGCGGTTTGAATTTCAGGGTCGCCAGATGGTTGTCGCGCGGTCTGGCTATTCGCGCCAAGGCGGCTTTGAGATTTATGTCGAGGGAAGTGACATTGCCATGCCGCTTTGGAACGCGTTGATGGAAGCGGGGCGCGATCTGGATGTGCACGCCGGTTGCCCCAATGCAATCGAGCGGGTCGAGGGTGGATTGCTGTCATATGGTAACGACATGACCCGCGACAACACCCCGCACGAGGCGGGATTGGGGCGGTTCTGTTCGACCCAGACGGCGATTGGCTGCGTTGGGCGCGACGCTCTGTTGCGCGTTGCCAAAGAGGGGCCAGTCAAAGAAATTCGCGCAGTGCGGATCGAGGGTGATCTGCCGCCCTGCGATCGGGCTTGGCCATTGATGGATGGGCAACAACAGGTTGGGGCCGTGACCTCTGCCGCCTGGTCCCCCGATTTTGAGACGAACGTGGCGATTGGCATGGTCCGCATGACCCATTGGGATCCGGCGACGGATCTGGATGTGGTGACGCAGGCCGGTGTTTTTCCGGCCATCGTAAACGAGACATTCTGGATTTAGTGCCTGCTGATCCGTCGGAGCCTCCGGCGGGGATATTTCGGGCAAGATGAGATTGAGGGAGAGATATGATGTTTAACGCTTTGGTGGTTGAAAAGGATGATGACGGCAAGACAAGTGCCGCCGTACGCCAGATCGGGCTTGATGATTTGCCTGACGGCGATGTGACGGTCGCGGTGGAGTATTCGACCGTGAATTATAAAGACGGGCTGTGCGTCGGGCCGGGTGGTGGGCTGGTGCGCAATTATCCGCATGTGCCGGGCATTGATTTTGCCGGCACGGTCGAGGCATCCGATGATCCGCGTTACAAGGCAGGCGACAAAGTCGTGCTGACCGGCTGGAGGGTCGGCGAGGCGCATTGGGGTGGTTATTCCCAAAAAGCGCGCGTCAAAGCGGACTGGCTGGTGCCATTGCCGGACGGTCTGGACACGCGTCAGGCGATGGCCGTGGGCACTGCCGGATTTACGGCAATGTTGGCGGTGATGGCGCTTGAGGATCACGGGATCAAGGATGGTCCGGTTCTGGTAACAGGGGCCGCAGGTGGTGTCGGATCGGTCGCAACGGCGATTTTGGCAAACCTTGGTCATAAGGTTGCGGGCGTGACGGGGCGGCCCGAAACGGCGGATTATCTGATGTCGCTTGGCGCGACCCAGATCGTGGCCCGCGAAGAGTTGAACGAGACAGTAAAACGCCCGCTTGAGGCAGAAGTCTGGGGCGGTTGCGTTGATGCCGTTGGCGGTGACATGCTGGCCCGCGTGTTGGGGCAGATGCAATATGGCGCAAGCGTTGCCGCTGTTGGTTTGGCTGGCGGGGCTGGTTTGCCTACCACGGTCATTCCGTTCTTGCTGCGCGGTGTAAACCTGTTGGGGATCGACAGTGTAATGCAGCCCTATGATAATCGTCTGCGCGCATGGGAACGGATCGCGCGCGACCTGCCGATGGATAGGCTTGCGGCGATGGTGCAGCCCGCTGTGCTGTCGGACTTGCCGCAGCTTGGCCGTGATATCCTGAAGGGGCAGATCAAGGGCCGTGTGGTTGTTGACGTGAACGCCTAAATCCCAGATTTGGTAGTCGAGACCGGAGGCGCTGGTACATCTTGCGCCTCGTCTCATGGGCCTATTGCCAACCGTGATGTTGATTTTGGGAAGAATATGGTCGCGATTGGGTGTCTTTGTGCGACAAAATGTCCTACCGTCGGCGAATTGATGCCAATAGGGGGACTTCAAAATGGCGATAAAGCCACCACTGACAGATCTAAACATTACGACTGCGACGAGCGGGTATTATGACGGATTTTCAAGATTCGTTTCGATCGGGGCCAAGATTTCGATCGGTGCCCTGATCGTTTGGGCGATTGCCTTTCCGGAAGGCGCTGGCGCCGTGTTGTCGGCTATTCGAAACACAATCGATGCTAATACCGGACCTTGGTATATGTATGTCGTATCATTCTATATTATCGTTTGCCTTGTGCTTGCGATAATCCCATCGACCGGCAGCATTCGGTTGGGCGGCACAGATAGCCGGCCAGAGTTTTCCAGTTTTTCGTGGTTTTCGATGATGTTTGGTGCCGGTATCGGCATCGGTATGTTGACCTTTGCCACAGCCGAACCTTTGTATCATTTTGGCACAAACCCCGACGTGATTGTCGGTGACGCAGTTGGGCTGAGCGCAGACAATGTGCGCTCGGCGATGAAATGGTCGTTCCTGCACTGGGGTTTCTCGGCTTGGGGCAGCTATGCGATTGTCGGCCTTTCACTGGCCTTTTTCAGCTATAGCCGTGGTTTGCCGCTGACGATCCGCTCAGGCTTGACACCATTGTTTGGGCGCGCGCTTGAGGGTCCATTGGGCCACGTCATTGATATCGTATCGGTGATTGCGACAATCTTGGGTGTATCGGTTACGCTTGGTTTTGGTGTGTCACAGTTCGCTGCGGGTTTGTTTAACATCACTGGTATGGGGTGGTTGATGAACCTTGAAGGGTCACCAACTGCGGCTGCGATGATCATCTGTCTTGTGATCGTGATGGCATTATCCACGTTGTCAGCACTTTCCGGCGTCGGCAAAGGCATCAAGTGGTTGTCTAACATCAACATGGGGCTGTCGTTCTTCATCCTCGCCTTCTTCTTGGTGTTCGGGTCAACCATGTTTGCATTCAAGGCATTGTTTGTGGGGCTTTGGGATTACATCGTTGCATTGCCAATGATGTCGTTGACCGTATTTAGCGGTGACGGCGTTGAAGACAGTGTTGCGACACAGCTTGCTGGTTGGCAGGGTGGTTGGACCACGTTCTATTGGGCTTGGTGGATTGCTTTTGCACCGTTTGTTGGCCTGTTCCTTGCACGTATTTCCAAGGGCCGTACGGTCCGTGAATATGTGCTTGGTGCGATGATCGTTCCATCCATCATGTGTTTTGTTTGGTTTGCGTTTGCCGGTGGCACCGCGATTGACCTTTCACTGAACGGTGGGGCTGGTGATGCGATTACGGGTGCTGGTCAAGAAAGCCAGTTGTTCGCAATGATCAACTTTATGCTTTCACCTGCGCTTGCGACGGCGATGTCGTGTATCATCGTTATTTTGTTGCTGACCTACCTTGTGACGTCGGCTGACTCGGCTGTGTTGATCATCAACACCATCGCCGCTGCTGGTGACGAAAGCCCGAAGGGCCGTATCCACATTATTGTTTGGGGTATTATCCTGACGCTGGTGATTGGAGGTCTGCTGCTTGCGGGGGGCTTGGGTGCGATCAACACCGCGATGATTATCGGTGCGCTGCCATTCTCTGCCGTGATGGCACTGATGGGGATCGCCCTGATCAAGGCACTTTGGAACGACGCGCGTCGCGCCAAACAATAACTGTCTGATATGATAAAAAAGAAAGGGCCGGATGCTTGCGCATCCGGCCCTTTTTGTTTCTGCTACGCGCATGACATTGGATATTGCATGGGTGCGGGCCCAATTTCCCGCCTTCGCCGAAGGTTCCTTGCAGGGCCAAGCCTTTTTTGAAAACGCGGGCGGGTCTTATACCTGCGCGCCAGTGATCGACCGTCTGACGCGGTTTTATCACCAACGCAAAGTGCAGCCTTATGCGCCCTACGAGGCCAGCAGGTTAGGTGGCGCTGAAATGGACGAGGCGCGCGCGCGATTGGCGGAAATGCTGGGCGTGGCGACACACGAGGTTTCATTCGGGCCATCCACGACGCAGAACACCTATGTTTTGGCCAATGCCGTGCGCCGCTGGATGAAACCGGGCGAGGCGATCATTGTCACCAATCAGGATCACGAGGCAAATTCCGGCCCGTGGCGGCGTTTGGCCGAAGAAGGCATGGAGGTACGCGAGTGGCGCATTGACCCCGAAACCGGCCATCTTGATCCTGAAAAACTATCGGACCTTCTGGATGATAATGTCCGTTTGGTGTGTTTCCCGCACTGCTCGAATGTGGTGGGGGAAATCAACGATGTGGCCGCGATTACCGCTTTGGCCCATGCGGCGGGGGCATTTGTCGTTGTCGATGGTGTCAGCTATGCGCCACACGGGTTTGCCGATGTGGGCGATTTGGGCTGCGATGTGTATCTGTTCAGCGCTTACAAAACCTATGGCCCCCATCAGGGTATCATGGTGATCCGCGAAGGGTTCGGCATGGACCTGCCCAATCAAGGGCACCATTTCAACGCGGGCAGCCTTTATAAACGCTTTACGCCAGCTGGCCCTGATCACGCGCAAGTTGCCGCCTGTGCAGGCATGGCCGATTATATCGAGGCGCTTTCGGCGCATCATGGTGGCGGCACGGGGGCCGATGCGGCGCGTCTGTCGCATGATTTGATGCGCGCGCACGAGGAAGCATTGATGCAACCACTGCTGGATTATCTGGCAGCCAAGAATTCAGTGCGACTGTTGGGCCCGCACACGGCGAAAGACCGCGCGCCAACGATTGCAGTGGAACTGGCCGAGGGTGGCGAAGGTGCTGCTGCGCGTCTGGCAAAACATGGCATCATGACGGGCGGCGGCGACTTTTATGCTGGTCGCGCACTGTCAGGCATGGGTGTGGACCCCGACAAAGGCGTGCTGCGTCTGTCGTTCGTGCACTACACATCCGCCGAGGAAGTGGACAAATTGATCACCGCGCTAGATCACGAGGTGTAACACCGCAAAGGGCGCGCCTTGACCGATCAATCACCGATCATCCTTTGGTTTCGCCGTGACTTGCGGCTGGCCGACCATCCCGCACTGACGGCGGCGGCCAAGACGGGCCGCCCTGTAATCCCCTTGTTTATTTGCGACGAGGTGGTGCAGACCCACGGCGCTGCGCCGAAATTCCGACTTGGGTTGTCTGTTGATGCATTGGCCAAATCGCTGGGGCAGTACGGCAGCCGTCTGATCCTGCGCCGTGGACCTGCTTTGGAGGTGTTGCGGGCCGTCATCGCTGAAACGGGGGCAGGGGCGGTCTATTGGTCGCGGCTTTATGATCCGGCCTCTAAGGCGCGCGATACCGGCGTCAAAGCGGCGCTCAAACACGACGGGATCGACGCGCGCAGTTTCAACGGGCATCTGCTGTTTGAACCTTGGAGCGTGGAAACCAAGACCGGCGGGTTCTACAAGGTTTACACGCCGTTGTGGAAATCTGTGCGCGACCGACCCGTTGATGACTGTTTGCCAGTGCCAAACCTGACAGCCCCCGCAACATGGCCCGCGTCTGATCTACTGGACGACTGGACCATGGGCGCGGCCATGCAGCGTGGCGCGGAAATCCTTGCGCGGCATGTATGTGTCGGCGAAGCAGCGGCGCGCGATCGTCTGGATGCATTCATTGCGGATCGCATCGCCGATTACAAAACCCTGCGCGATTTTCCCGGGGTCGAGGCCACATCGCGCCTGTCGGAAAACCTTACCTACGGCGAAATTGCCCCGCGCGCGCTGTGGCACGCCGGATGGCGCGCGGTGCATGACGGCAAAGCGGGCGCAGAACATTTTCTCAAAGAAGTCGTCTGGCGCGAGTTTGCCTATCATCTGGTGCATCATACCCCGCGTATCATGGATCAAAACTGGCGCGAAGAGTGGGATGCATTCCCTTGGAACAAAACGGAAAACCCCGAAGTCACCGCATGGAAACAGGGGCGCACGGGAGTGCCGTTCGTAGATGCCGCCATGCGCGAGATGTATGTGACAGGCACCATGCACAACCGGGCGCGGATGATTGTTGGATCATACCTGACGAAACATCTGCTGACCGATTGGCGGATCGGGCAGGCATGGTTTGATGATTGTTTGACGGACTGGGATCCCGCGTCCAACGCCATGGGCTGGCAGTGGGTGGCAGGGTCCGGCCCAGATGCGGCGCTGTATTTTCGCGTGTTCAATCCTGTGACCCAGCTGGATAAATTCGACGGTGACCGCACCTATCAACGCGCATGGATCGCCGAAGGGTATGGCGTGCCATCCGCTACCGCGCTGTCTTATTTTGACGCAGTGCCGCGCAGTTGGGGCCTGCGCCCTGACGCGCCTTATCCGATCCCAGTTGTGGACCTTGCGACAGGGCGCAATCGGGCGTTGGCGGCCTATAAGGACCGTGGTTAGGCCAAGTTGTCCTTAGGTCATTTGCCGCTCAGCCAGATAAAATGAAACCCTTTCCGTGACTTCCACGTATCTTGTATTAAGATTACCGCGCAGCGCACTGGGGTGGTGCGCCTATCATTCGGGGGGGTACGATGATCCTGACAACGACACAGGGGCAGGACAACCTGCCACGCTATTTTGCATCGGTTTTTGATGTGGCGTCACGAATTCCGCGTGGCCGCATTGATATGATCCTGCCCGACGGGCGGCATTTCCGCGCCCAAGGCAAGGATGCGGGCTATGTCGCTGAATTGCGTATCCACAACGACGATTTGTTTGCCCGCCTGATCCGCGAAGGTGATCTAGGCTTTAGCGAGGCCTATATGGACGGTTGGTGGTCAACGCCCGACCTTCAGGCGTTCATGGACCTTGTGCATGATGACGCCGAGGAAATGTATGACGGTTTCCCCGGACAGGCATTTGTGCGCGCCTATGAACGGCTGCGCTTTTTGATGCAGTCCAACTCCAAGCGCCAAGCCCGCAAGAACATCAGCTATCACTATGATCTTGGTAATGAATTTTACGGCCTTTGGCTGGACGACACGATGACCTATTCATCCGCCAAATTCGAGACCGGCCAAGAAAACCTCGCGGCAGCCCAGACCTTGAAATACGCCAGCATGATTGACGAAATGGGCGCGCAAGCGGGCGATCATGTGCTTGAGATCGGTTGTGGCTGGGGCGGGTTTGCCGAATACGCCGCAAAGGAACGCGGGATCAAGGTGACAGGCCTGACCATCAGCGAGGAACAGTTCAAGTTTGCCAAGGAACGCATTGAAAAGGCGGGATTGGCTGACATGGTGACGTTCAAATTGCAGGACTACCGCGATGAAACGGGCATCTATGACGGCATCGCCTCTATCGAGATGTTCGAGGCCGTGGGCGAAAAATACTGGCCGGTCTATTTTGAAACCCTGCGTGCCCGCCTGAAGCCGGGTAAAAACGCGACGTTGCAGATCATCACAGTCGCTGATGCCCGCTGGGACGTTTACAAACGCGGTGTCGATTTTATCCAGAAATACATCTTTCCGGGTGGGATGTTGCCAAGCCCCACAATGCTGCGTCAACAAGTCGAAAAAGCAGGGCTAAAGGTGGCCCATTCCGTCGAGTTTGGCGAGAGCTACAGCCAGACCCTGCGCCGCTGGCATGATGATTTCAACGACAAATGGGATCAGGTGGCCGCCCTTGGGTTTGATGATCGGTTCCGCCGCATGTGGAACTTTTACCTCACCTCTTGTGCGGGGACGTTTCATAGCGGAAACTGTGACGTAACGCAGATCACGGTGACACGGCCCGCTTGAAGAACGGCTGGCACCGCTGCTTGGGACAAGGAGCAGTGCCATGCCAACCTTCGGACGTCTGACCGCCGCGATCCTTTTTGCGCCGCTTTGCTGGTATGTTTCGCTGCTGGCGGTCCCGCTTTTTCCCGAAGGAAAAATGCCCGCCATGTGGGCAGAAATCAACACCGTGATCGGGCTTTGGATGGGCTGGGTCGTCGCAGGAAAACGGGCGGGTGATGGTTATAATGCCGCGATCAGCTATGGGCTGACAACGCTTGTGGCGATCATCTTTTGGTCGCTGTTTTCCCATTCCTTCATCGAGATGATCGACCGGTCTTTGAACAAGCGCTACGATGGCCCCGCCGAAGCGGTGGTCAGCATATTTGAACTTGGCGCGGAAATTGGCCAGTTTCTTGCGACGCCGCTGGTCTTGGGCACATTGCTGATCGGCTCGCTTGTCGCGGCCCTTGTCACGGAATTCATCGGCAGTCGGTATTCGTGACCATGGGGCTGATGATTTTTGGCACGCTGCTGGACAAACAGCTTCTGGAGCTTGTTCTCGACCGTGCGCTTGATGCCAATGCAGGGGAAGGGGCCGTTCTGGCAGGGCATTCGGTTCGTTGGGCCAAGGGCGAGAATTTTCCACTTTTAACGCGCGACGATGGCCGATGGGCGCGGGGGGTCTTGTATCGCGATTTGACGGCCCAAGATTACGCCCGCCTTGATTTCTACGAGGGGCTGTTTGGCTATCGTCGCCGCGAGATCAGCGTCTTGGATGCCAAAGGAACGGTGCTTCCGGCACAGGTTTATTGGCCGATTGAAAACCTGTGGGAAACGGGTGAAATCTGGGATTACGATGCGTGGCACGCGGGCCATGGGGCTGCGAACCTGATTGCGGCAGCTGCGAAAATGCAAGCCTATCCACCTGTCGCGACCACGCATGACGTGCGCCACCTGACCCAAACCCGCGCTTACGAAGGGTTCTTTGCGGTCGAGGAATACGATCTGCAATTTCGCCGCTTTGATGGCATGCTCAGTGCGCCGGTCAATCGTGCAGTTTTCATCGGCGGGTCGAGCGCGATTGTGTTGCCCTATGACCCCAGGCGGGACCGCGTGTTGCTGATTGAACAGTTTCGCGCCGGGCCATATGCGCGCGGTGTCCAAATCCCATGGACGTTCGAGGCGATTGCCGGACGGATCGACAAAGGCGAGACGGCCCAAGATGCCGCCCGCCGAGAAGCCCGCGAGGAGGCTGGGCTGACCCTGACAACCCTTGAACATATCGTGCAGGCCTTTCCAAGCCCCGGCAGCACGAATGAACTGTTCGATATCTTTCTGGGCCTATGTGATTTGCCCGACGACGCGGCGGGCATTGGCGGCGAGGCCAGCGAGGACGAGGATATCCGCAGTCACCTGCTGGACTGGGCCGATTTTGATGCACGTCTGAACGGCGGGGGCTATGACGTCTTGCCGCTGGTAATGGCGGGGCATTGGCTGGCA
>JBLHNX010000024.1:0-14408 GCA_047622125.1 Paracoccaceae bacterium
CGAAACCAACCGAAGGTGATCCTGCGCTGCTGTCCTATGACGATGCGCGCACGCTGTTTCACGAATTTGGTCATGCGCTGCACCAAATGCTGTCGGATGTGACCTATCAGGTGATCAGCGGCACATCCGTGGCGCGTGATTTTGTGGAATTGCCCAGCCAGCTTTTCGAACACTGGCTGTCGGTGCCCGAAGTGTTGCAGGAATTTGCGACCCACGCCAAAACAGGCGAGCCGATGCCACGCGATTTGCTGGACCGGATGTTGGGAGCCGCGACCTATGACATGGGGTTCCAGACGGTTGAATATCTGTCGTCAGCTTTGGTTGATCTGGCGTTTCACGAAGGTGATGCACCCGCCGACCCGATGCAGAAACAGGCCGAAGTTCTGGAAGATATCGGCATGCCTCACGCGATTGGGATGCGCCACGCGACACCGCATTTCGCACATGTCTTTGCCGGTGACGGATATTCTTGCGGCTATTACAGCTACATGTGGTCCGAAGTCATGGACGCTGATGCGTTCGAGGCATTCAAGGCTGCGGGTGGACCGTTTGATGCGGACATGGCCGCAAAGTTGGAGAAACATATCCTGTCGGCAGGAGGGTCACAGGACGCGGCGGCGGCTTACCTCGCGTTTCGGGGCCAGATGCCCGATGTCGGTCCGCTACTCAAGGGGCGCGGTTTGGCGCCCTAGCGGCTGGGGTCGTCAGGGTGTGGTTCAACGCCCAACGGGTCTTTGTGGATCAACACGTCGGCGCGCGGATAAGCGTGCAGGATTGCGCGGCGCAGGGCGGCACCGATGGCATGGGCTTCGTCCAGTGTCTGACTGCCGTCCAGTTCGATGTGTAGGTTCACGAAAACGCGGCTCCCCGCCACCCTCGTCTTGAGGTCATGAAATCCGTGTACACCCTCGAAGTTTTCCGCAATCGCGGCGATGGCGTCGATCATTTGCGGGTCTGCCTGACGGTCCATCAGGGCGTCCCAAGCGCTTTTGCCGATTCGTAACGCACCGACCGCAAGCAGGGCCGCGGCACCCAAAGCCACGACCGAATCTACCTGCCCAAGCCCCAGCGCCGCCGAGGCCCAAAGTGCGAGCAACGCGCCGATATTCGGGATCAGGTCGCCCAGATAATGCAGGCTATCGGCCATGACCACGCGGTTCCCTGTGGCGCGGGCCACACGGCGTTGCCACATCACAAGACCCAGTGTGAGGACAATAGAAAATACCATAATCGCCATGCCGCGCTGTTCTTGCTGCGGCAGGGTGACATTGTCGTCCAGCAGGCGGAACACAGCGGCCACGGCGATAACGACAGCGGAAACCAGAATGAAAAGCGACTGGCCAAGGGCGGCAAGATCTTCGGCCGAGGTATGGCCAAAATTATGATCGTCGTCGGCAGGTTTGGCGGCATACGCGATGGCCACCAGCCCGCCTAGCGACATCATCAGGTCCATCGCGCTGTCGGCCAATGTAGCGGCGACAGCAAGCGATCCGGTCTGACCCAGTGCCCAGAGCTTCGCCAGCACAAGAATAAGTGCGACCAGAACGGACATCATCCCAGCCGAAAGATTCAATTTGGTATCAGAGGTGTGCGCCATACCCTTGCCTAGCGCGCCGCGCGGGCAAGGAAAAGGCCGCTAGTCGCGCAATTCATCCGCGCCGACACCCCAAAGCCCGGTTTTGGGTGCCCAGCCGCGATAGCCTCCAGCGCTTAGCCAGCACCAGTCATCATTACATTCGCCAAGGCGCGCGATCACACCGACCTCAAGCATCGCTGATTGCGGTGAGGTCGTGTCAGCCCGCGCATGAAGCGCCAACATGTCCTGGTCGACAATTACTGTGCGTGTGCCCGACAGCAGTGAATAGTGCACCCAGCCGCCGACCCCATCGCGGTCAATCACACGTCGCCAGTGGCCGTATTCATCGACGATCTGCAGTGGCATGTCGCGGCGATTGAAAACCCAATCGATTCGGTGGGTGAGGGACGGGCCGCGGCGCACGTTTCCTTCGTTCGCCTTCATCGAGACGAATCGAGGGATCGGCAAGTTCGTTTCGGGGCCACGGTTTTCCACCGTGTCTTGGGCCGATGCCATTGCGGATACCGTCACGAAGACGAGCAACAATAAACTGCGTGCCAAACCGATCATTGGATCACCTGTAACCTTAAATCTCTGCTCTGCGGCATCGGGGTTCTTGTGCCTCGTGCGCCTGACTGTCAACCTGCCAGAAGACGCGCCAATTTGAAAGCGAGAGGAAGCGGATCATGCCAAGCAAACGCCTAAGTGTTGTTGTCACGCGACGGTTGCCAGAGGTCGTTGAGACCCGCCTGAAAGAGTTATTCAACGTCGAACTGCGCGAAGACGATGCGCAAATGAGCCACGACGAGCTTGCCGCGGCCATGCAGCGAGCCGATGTGTTGGTCCCTGCGGTGACTGATACGCTTGATGCGCGGCTTTTGGCGCAAGCGGGAGATCGCCTGAAACTGATCGCGAATTACGGGGCTGGGGTCGATCATATCGACGTCCACACCGCCCGTCAGCGCGGAATTCTGGTGTCCAACACGCCCGGTGTTGTCACAGAAGATACCGCCGATATGACGCTGGCGCTGATTTTGGCTGTTACGCGGCGTATTCCTGAAGGGTTGGCGCTGATGCAGACGGGCAATTGGGGCGGCTGGGCACCGACCGCGATGCTGGGTGGCCGGATCGGTGGTCGTCGATTGGGAATCTTGGGCATGGGGCGCATTGGCCAGGCCGTTGCACGCCGCGCCGCCGCTTTCGGGATGCAGGTGCATTACCACAACCGCAAACGCCTACGCCCTGAAATTGAGGACGAGCTTGAAGCGACCTATTGGGAGAGCCTTGACCAGATGGTCGCACGGATGGATGTGATTTCGATTAATTGCCCGCATACGCCCAGCACGTTCCACTTGATGAATGCACGGCGGTTAAAGTTGATGAAACCGGATGCGGTGATCGTGAATACCTCGCGCGGCGAGGTGATTGACGAAAACGCCCTGACGCGGATGTTGCGAGCGGGCGAACTGGGCGGGGCAGGCCTTGATGTGTTCGAGCATGGCTCTGAAATCAACCCGCGCTTACGCGAACTGCCAAACGTAGTCCTGTTGCCCCACATGGGATCAGCCACCATCGAGGGCCGCACCGAGATGGGCGAGAAAGTCATCATCAACATCAAGACGTTTGACGATGGTCATCGCCCGCCCGATCTGGTCGTGCCGGGAGTCATGTGAGGTCAGCTTAGACACAGCTTTGCGCCACTTTGGGTTAAAGCGGGTCATACTACTATCCGCAACGGAGCTACTTTTGGCGCCGCCCTCATTTGTTTAACTACTCGTTATATAGCGCGAATCTGTCCGTTTTCGGGATGGGGCTGCGTGCGATTGCTTCGCCTGCGGCAAAAATGCTGCGCGCTTCAACTTGGGGCTGCTTCAATATTTTGGGGGCTGCGCTTAGCGATAAACCTCATCCTCGCTTGGGAAAGACCGGCTTTTGACGTCTTCGGCGTAGCGTTTTACGGAGTCCTCGATCATCGGGCCAAGTGAGCCATAAACCTTGACGAACTTCGGGGTCCACGGGTTCATGCCGAGCATGTCTTCCAGCACCAGAATCTGGCCGTCGCATTCTGCCGATGCACCAATTCCGATCGTCGGAATGTCGATCTGTTTGGTGATTTTCGCGGCCAGCGGTTCAACCATGCCTTCCAATACCACGGCAAAGGCACCAGCTTCGGCCACGGCGCGCGCGTCTTCTTCGTGCGCGGCCCATGTATCCTCATCGCGCCCTTGGGTCTTGAAACCGCCCATGACGTGAGATGATTGTGGCGTCAGGCCGGTGTGCGCCATGACGGGAATCCCGCGTTGCACAAGGAAATGGATCGTTTCAGCCATGCGCGCCCCGCCTTCAAGCTTCACCGCACCACAGCCGGTTTCTTTCATGATCTTGGCCGCATTTCTAAAGGCGATGTTGGGTGATTCCTCATAGGAACCGAACGGCATATCAACCACGATCAGCGCTTTTTTGGTGCCGCGCACGACCGCCTTGCCATGCATAATCATCAGATCAAGCGGCACACCCACGGTGCTGTCCATCCCGTGCATGACCATCCCAAGACTGTCACCAACCAGAATGAAATCCGCGTATTTGTCTACAATTGCAGCCGTGTGTGCGTGATACGATGTCAGTGACACAATGGGGTCGCCGTTCTTACGGCTGGCGATCTGGGGCACTGTATTGCGACGGATGGTTTCTGCTTGGGTGCTCATGGGGTGATCTCTCTTTGGTCAATCAGCATAACTGGGTTGTCGTTTGGGCCGAATTCAACGGATAGCATAATTGCAATCGGTCCTTTCATCAGCCCAGCTGCGGGGGCAAAGGTTTCAGGGTCAACAATATCCACGGCGCGCAGACGAGCGCGCGGTTCGGCGTTGATGGTTGTGCGTAGCGCCTGATCAATCCGGTCGATAGGGACACGACGGCCTGCTTCGTTTTCGGCTTTATCCAAAGCGCGCGACAGGACAACGGCGGCCCTGCGATCGTTTTCAGTCAGGCGCGCGTTGCGTGATGACATGGCAAGGCCGTCGCTCTCGCGGACAGTCGGGACGCCATGCACCGCGACCGGCATATGCAAGTCCCGAGCCATGCGTTTGATGACCTGCAGTTGCTGGTAGTCTTTTTCACCAAAATAGGCGGCGTCGGGTTGTGTGATATTGAACAGCTTGCTGACCACGGTTGTTACCCCGCGATAATGACCGGGGCGCACGAGGCCGTGCAGCACGTTGGCGAGCCGAGTGGTCTCGACGATGGTTTCATCGCCCCCGGGATAGATTTCGGCTGCGTCGGGGATCAGCACGGCATCGACGCCTGCATCACGCAGCATCGCCAGATCTGCGTCTTCGGTGCGCGGGTAGTTTGCAAGGTCTTCCGCGTTGCCAAACTGGGTCGGGTTTACAAAGATCGTGACGACAACGCGGGTCTGTGCTGCCTTGGCCGCAGCGACCAGCGCCATATGCCCTGCATGCAGCGCACCCATGGTCGTTACCAGCCCCACGGTTTCGCCCGCCGCGCGAAAAGCCGCGACAGCTGCGCGGATGTCGGAAATGGTTCTGCAAACCTGCATACGGGACCCTTAAGCAACAATCTTGCGTAAGTGATACTGTCCCGCTTGGCGCTTCACAACTGTCTGCTGTCGCATTCGCACCAAAGGTGGTCGGGACACTCTCGCCCCGCGCGCGTAAATCGGCCAGATTGCGCACAACTGAATGCGCTAGCGAAAGAGTCGCCCCATGAAAACGAATGTCAAAGCCCTTGTTGTTGGTGGTGGTGCCGTTGGCACCTCGATTGCCTATCATCTTGCCAAAGCGGGCTGGGACGATGTGATGTTGCTTGAACGCGACGAGCTGACATCGGGGTCCACGTGGCACGCCGCTGGATTGTTGCCGTTGTTTAACATGTCATTCGCGACGACCCATATTCACAAGTATTCCGTCGATTTCTACAAAGCGCTTGAGGCTGAAACTGGCCTGAACGCGGGCTTTGCGGTGGTGGGTAATCTACGCATGGCGCAAACGCAGGAACGCATGGATGAATTCATGCTTTATGCGTCCACGGCAGAAACCTGCGATGTGCCGTATGAATGGCTCACACCCGCGCAGATTAAGGACCGCTGGCCGCTGATCCGCACTGACGATTTGAAAGGCGCGCTTTATCACCACACGGATGGTTATATTAACCCTGCCGACATGACGCAGGCCATGGCCAAGGGCGCGCGCCAGCATGGGGCAGTGATTGAACGCAAATGGCAGGCGGATGCGTTTCATTGGAACGGCACGCATTGGGAAGTGACCTGCACCAAGATGGTGGAAAAGGGCGGCAACCTTGTACCGTCGGAAGAGCAGATCGTCATTACAGCAGAGCACGTGGTTACTGCGTCGGGCAACCACGCGCAGACCACTGCGAAAAAGCTGGGGATCAAAATTCCCGCCATTCCGGTCGAGCACCAGTTTATCGTCATGGACCAAGACCCCGCGCTGGTCGAATACCGCGCTGCGGGCAACGCTGAGCATCCTGTGGTGCGTGACGCTGACGCGCAGTCTTATGTACGCGAAGAACGTGGCGGCTGGATTCTTGGCGTCTACGAAAAGAACGCGCCGGCGGTATTTGAACATGGGGTGCCTGATAGTTTCCGCGCCGATCTGTTTCCGCTCGATCTGGAGCGGATCGAAGAGCAGTATATGGCGATGATCCACCGCGTGCCGTCCTGCGAAGACTCCGGTCTGAAGGATGATTTTAACGGCCCGATTTGTTACACACCTGACGGGAACCCGTTGGTTGGTCCGGCACCCGGCTTGCGCAACATGTGGCTGGCCGAAGGGTTCTCGTTCGGGATCACGGCTGCGGGTGGTACGGGGTATTACCTTGCTCAGTTGATGGTCAATGGCGAGGCTGAGATCGACATGGCGAGCCTTGATCCGAAACGCTACGGCGACTGGATGACGACCGAATTCGCGGCGCGCAAAAATGAGGAATGCTACGACCACGTTTATGTCCTGCACCATCCCGACGAAGAACGCCCCGCCTGTCGGCCCCTGCGCACATCGCCCGCCTATGACCGTCAGGCTGCGCGCGGTGCGCAATTTGGCTGGGTCAATGGCTGGGAGCGCCCGAATTACTATGCGCCGATGGGGTTCAACGACCACGACGCGCGCTCGTTCCGCCGTGGCGGATGGTGGCAATATGCCGTCGAGGAAGCAAAAGCGATCCGCGAGGGCGTCGGCTTGGTCGATGCGACTGCGTTTACGAAACACATCGTAAAGGGGCCCGGCGCGACTGCGTTTCTTGACTGGTTCACCACTAACAAATTGCCGCGCGTTGGCCGGATCAACCTGACCTATGCGCTGACAGCGCACGGCACAACCCGCACCGAATACACCATCGTGCGTCTGTCCGACGAAGAATATTATCTTGTTTCTGCAGGGGGTTGGACGGACTATGACGCTGATTACTTGCGCAAGGCGATAGAAGATAAAGAGGCTGAATTTGGCCGGATCGAATGCCAAAACGTCACAACACAGTGGGGCGTGTTTGCCATCGCAGGGCCAAAATCGCGCGATGTTCTGAACGCGGTGATCAAGGACGCGGAGCCGGAAACGGCGCTGTCCAACAAGCGCTTTCCATGGCTATCGGCCAAGAAGATCGAGCTGGGCATGTGCCCCGTCAATGCGATCCGCGTGGCCTATACCGGCGAGCTTGGTTGGGAATTGCACCATCCCATCGAAATGCAAAACTACTTGTTCGATTTGCTGGAAAAAGCTGGCGAACCGCATGGTATGAAACTGGTCGGGGCGCGGGCGCAGAACTGGCTGCGGATGGAAAAATCCTACCGTGCGTTCGGCACGGAACTGGGCCGCGATGCGACCCCGCTAGAGGCTGATTTGCCGCGCTTTGTGGACCTGAACAAGGACTTCCACGGCAAGGCGGCGATGGAAGCGCACGGTATCCGTGCCAAATGCGTGACACTGCTTATCGACGGTCCATCCGATGCCGACCCTTGGGGACGCGAGGCGCTTTACACGGCTGACGGCACGCGCACAGGCCGCCTGACGTCGGGCGGTTATTCGGTGGCGTTCGAGAAATCCATCGGCATGGGCTATGTGAAACCAGAGCATGCCGGAGTGGGCACTAAGTTGCAGGTAAAGATGCAAGACAAGCTGTGGGACTGCGAAATCGTCGAGGACAGCCCCTATGATCCGGCCAACGCGACAATCCGCAAAGATGCCTAAGCAAACGGGCGGGCCAATTGGCCCGCCCTTCGCTGCTTAATTCCCGCGACGCCCGAAATCATCATTTGTGATCGCGCCGTCACTGTTTTGGTCCATCAACACGAACCAGCCCGCCCCGCCAGCGGTGAATTCAGCACGCGTGACAAGGCCATCGCCGTCAGTATCATTATAGTCGAGCGTCAAACCCTGCATCATGCGTCCGCCCCCTTGGCCATTGCCTTGGTCGCCTGCGTTCTGGGCCATGTCTGCGGCGCGTGTTTCATCAAAGTTTGCATATTCCGCTGCGTCTAGGATGTCGTTCTGATCGTCGTCGAACATGCCAAAAACCATGTCGCGGCGTTCTGTAAGTTCGGCTGCGGTGACTGTGCCGTCTGCATCAAGATCCCAGTTCTCAACGAAGTGTGTGCCGGGGGTGCCTTGGGCCATGGCGGCAGGGGCTGATAGGGCGAGGGCAAGGGTGAGGGCGCGAAACATGTGATACTCCTTATGTTTGTGATCGTATAACGGCCCAGTCAGGAATTTCCGTCGCGGCGAAGCGACGCAGCCAAAGAATTTCGGAAGTTAGGAGCTACTGGCGACTGTCGCCTAAGCGGTGAACCGCAATGGGCTGACGGCTGCAACAATATCGGCGCGGACGTTGGGCGACTTCCCAGCGACAAGATCAGCCAATAGCTGACTTGCTGCTGGTGCGGTTTGAAAACCGTATCCGCCCTGACCAGCGCACCAGATGAAATTGCTGTCAATCTTGTCGCGCCCAAGCACAAGCTGGCGATCCTGCGCAAAGGTCCGCAACCCTGCCCAGTTCGACAACAAGCGCGTGACGGGTTCAGTGACGTGTTCCTCGTAGCGGGCCAGCCCTTCGGCAAGCACCATGTCATCGGCCCATGCATCATGAGGCTCGCAGGGGTCTTCTTCAGCAGGGGACACGATCAGCGCACCGGCGTCCGGCTTGCAGTACCAATCCTCGCCCGCGCCAAACACCATCGGCCATTTGGAGGTGTCGTGGCCGCCGGGTGCGGGAATCCGCGCCATGGAACGGCGTAGTGGCGTAAATCCAAGCGGGGTGATCCCAGCCAGCTGCGCGATTTGATCGACCCACGCGCCAGCGGCGTTCACCAGCGAGGTGGATTCGTAACCCTGTTCTCCAGACGTCACCTGCCAACCTTTAGCGGTCCGCGTGATTGCATCGACTGGCGCATTTGTAACAACTTGTCCGCCATTGCTGCGGATTTCACGGGCGAAATTCTGGATCAGCAGGTCAGTATCGATATCCCAAGCAGATGTATCAATCGCGACACGATCTACAACATCTGTGTTGATGATAGGCATCAGCGCTTGTGCCTCTTGCGGGGTGATTTCGTCCAGGCTCATATCGGCGATATCTTTGCGATAGGCGGTATCGGTTGCAGCGCTTCCCACAAGCATCAGCCCGCGCGGGGATAGGACGCCGCCGTTGGCTGTCGCGTGATAGTCTTTTGACGCGCGGTTCAGGGCGATGACCGATGGCTTGCCATAGCTTTCTTCGAACAGTGCGGCCGAGCGACCCGAGGCGTGATATGCCAGCGCGGCTTCACGCTCCAGCACCGTCACGCGGCCCAGATGCGACAGCCGTGCGCCTGCGGAGATGCCAGCGATGCCGCCGCCGATAATGATAAAGTCCTGCATGGCGATGTCCCGTCAAAGTCTTGTTGCGTGAACGTAAATCAAGCTGACAGCAGAGTTTCAATGAAAGTCTGCATCTAAATGAAAAATGGCCCGCCGTTTCGGGCGGGCCATTCATCAGTTTCTAAAGGTCGGCTTAGGACGGGATGTCGCCGTCCACCCCTTCGACATAAAAGTTCAGACCAGCCAGTGCGCCATCGTCGGCCACTTCGCCTTCAGCCAGCCAGACGGAACCGTCCTGCTTGTTGATCGGGCCTGTGAACGGGTGATAGCTGCCGTCTGCGATTGCATCGCGCATGGCTTCGGCTTCGGCTTTGATGTCAGCAGGAACCGCATCGGAAATCTCGCCGATGCCAACCATGCCAGTGCCGATACCGTCCCAACGGTTCGAAGTTGTCCATGTGCCATCCATGACGGCCTGCACACGTTCAATATAGTAGGGCGCCCAGTTGTCGATGATCGAGCTGATCCGCGGCATCGGGCCGTATTCTGCCATGTCTGCAGCTTGACCGAATGTGTAAACGTTGCCGGCCTCTCTTGCGGCGGCATGGGGCGCAGTTGAATCGGTGTGCTGGAGGATCACGTCACAACCCTGTTCGATCAGCGCCTTGGCTGCGTCTGCTTCTTTGGCGGGGTTGAGCCACTCAAAGATCCAGATGATCTTGAATTCCACATCCGGGTTTACCCTGGAGGCATGCAGGTAGGCCGAGTTGATGCCGCGCACAACTTCGGGGATCGGCACGGATGCGATGTAGCCCACTTTGTTGGTCTTGGTCATCTTGCCAGTCATGTGGCCCTGAATGGCGCGTCCTTCGTAGAAGCGCGCGGAATAGGTCGACACGTTTTCAGCAGATTTGTAGCCGGTGGCGTGCTCGAATTTCACGTTGGGGAATTTGGCTGCAACGTTAATGGTCGGGTCCATAAAGCCGAACGACGTGGTAAAGATGATATCAGCGCCGCCAAGAGCCATTTGGGTGATCGCGCGTTCGGCGTCAGGGCCTTCGGGCACGGATTCCTGATAAACCAGCTCAACGGAATCACCAAAGTGCGTGACCATTTCGCCAGCCGAATGGTGGTGATACTGCGTCCAGCCACCATCGTTGATCGGGCCGACATAGATAAAGCCGACTTTGGTTTTTTCCTGTGCGCGCAGCGGTGCGCCAAAGGCTGTCGCAAGTGCAGCAGCGGCACCCGATGCAAGTAATGTTCTACGTTTCATATTGTATTCTCCCAAGTGTTGGACCGGCAGCAGACCCGGCGTAAATATGCCCCGTGCGTTAGCGCGAAGCGTGGAAAGTCTTGCCCAATGATCCCGGCCCACGGCTGCCCGATAGGACGACAAGGACTACGATTGTGGCAATATATGGAGACATGGAAAGGTATTCCACAGGGATAGCAAGCCCTGTTGCCTGCAAGTTTAACTGCAATGCTGTGACTCCGCCAAAAAGATAGGCACCTGCCACTAATCTGCCCGGTTTCCAGCTCGCAAAGACAACAATCGCGAGTGCAATCCAGCCAGCGCCAGCGGTGATTCCGTCAGTCCACTGCGGCACACGCACAAGGCTGATATAAGCCCCGCCGATACCTGCACAGGCCCCGCCAAACAGGATCGCGCCAAAGCGGATTAGGCGCACGTTATAGCCCAAGGCATGGGCCGCCTCGTGGTTTTCGCCGACCGCCCGAAGGACCAGCCCGCCACGTGTATGCCGCAAGAAATATCCAACAGCGGCGACCAGCGCGATAGATATATAGACCAGCAGATCATGCTTAAAAAAGATATGACCGATCGCGGGGATATCGGACAACAGCGGGATCGCCAATTTTGGGACAAGCACTTGAGTATCCGTCGAATAGCCTTGACCAACCATCGCCGCCAGCCCGACCCCAAACAGGGTAAGTGCCAGACCCGTCGCGACCTGATTGGTCAGAAGAAACAAGGTCAACACGCCGAAAATCGCGGCGACACCTGCGCCGCCTACGGCAGCCCCTGCAAATCCGGCAACCGCTGATGATGTCTCGTGGCCAGCGATATAACCACAGACAGCGCCCGTGATCATCATACCTTCAACGCCAAGGTTAAGGACACCTGCGCGCTCTACGACAAGTTCGCCAATCGCGGCGAGCAGGATCGGGGTTGAGGCGACGATAACCGCGGCCAAGAGGAAAATGATGTTGATATCACCCATGACGCACCTCCATGTAGCAGGTGGCAGTTCCCGCAGATATCAGCGCGGCACCCATGTTCAACGGCATCTTTGCGTGGTTCATCTTCATGCGATGGCCCCTTTGCTGATACGTATGCGGTAGTTCGTAAGCACATCGACAGCCAACAGCGAAAATAGCAGCATTCCCTGAAAGACCTGAATCGACGCGGAGGGCAGCTGCAGTGGCTGCAATGCAGCATCGCCACCAATATATGTCAGCGCCATAAGCAACCCCGCCAGCATAATCCCGATGGGATGCAACCGGCCAAGGAAGGCAACGATGATCGCCGTGAAGCCATAATAAGCGGGGAACGAGCCAAGAATCTGCCCTGATGGGCCCGCGACTTCGAACATGCCGGCCAGGCCTGCCATGCCACCCGACAGCACCATGCACAGGATGATCAATCTGTTCGGGTTCACACCAGAAAATGCTGCGGCGCGCGGGCTTTGGCCTGCAAGACGCACGTTGAACCCAAATCGGTGCCGCGTGAGGAAGACATAGGCAACAACGACGGCAAACAATGCCGTAATGACGCCCCAGTGAACGCCCGATCCGAATGACCCAAGGTTGGGAAACAGATCACCGTTGGCGGCAGCAGGGTATTCCTTGAGGCTGCGGCTTCCGGGGAATCCCATGCCATCGGGGTTGCGCATCAAACCGACTGAAAAGGCGTTGATCAACACTTCGGCAACATAGACCAGCATCAGTGACACAAGGATCTCGTTTGTCTTGAAATACACCCTGAGAAGCGCAGGGATCATCGCCCATGCCGCCCCGCCCGCGATGCCAGCAACGATCATCAACGGAAAGATCATCCAGCGCGCCTCGAGCGGATAGAACGCCAGCGCGACACCCGCCGCGCAGATTGCGCCAATGATGTATTGCCCTTCGGCACCGATATTCCAGATGCCCGCCTGAAAGCCGAACGACAGACCGATCGCAATCAAGATAAGTGGTGCGGCCTTGATCAGAAGTTCGGGAAGATAGAAGGCTGCGAAGTCACCAAAGATCGGATCCCAGAAGATCATTCGTGTCGCAGCGATCGGGTCTTTACCCAAAAGCCAGAACAACACGCCACCCAATATAATTGTGATGACAACAGCCAAAAGCGGTGCTGCATAAGTCCACGCCTTTGAAGGCTGGGGCCGTTTTTCAAGCCTCAACATGGGCTACCTCCATGTCATGTGCGCCGCCAAGCATCAGGCCGATTTCATCGACCGTAAGACCCTGTGCGGGGCGTGGTTCGGACAGGGCACCACCATTCAGCGCTGCAAAGCGGTCCGAGATTTCCATCAATTCGTCCAGATCCTGCGAGATGCAGATGACTGCTGAGCCATTTGCCGCCAAATCAAGCAATGCCTGCCGGATTGACGCGGCTGCGGCTGCATCGACGCCCCATGTGGGCTGGTTGACGATCAGCACCTCGGGATCTTGCAAAATCTCGCGACCGATCACGAATTTTTGCAAGTTGCCGCCAGAAAGTGATCGCGCGGCGTTGTCCGGGCTGGGCGTGCGTACGTCAAATGTCTGAATGACTTTCTCGGCGTAGGCGCGTGCTTTGCCCCACTGCAAGAAGCCATTCTTCGAAAGCCCCATTCGGGTTTCCGCCGTCAAGAAACCGTTCTCAATTAAAGTCATGTCAGGCGCCGCCGCGTGTCCCATGCGTTCTTCGGGGGCCGACAGCAAGCCAAGCGCGCGCCGTCCGTTGGGGCGCATCTGGCTAATGTCTTTGTCTTGGAAACTGACCATTCCAGCAGGCGTCGGCATTTCGCCCGATAGGGCCAGCAGCAATTCGTCTTGCCCGTTCCCTGCAACGCCGCCGATGCCTAAAATCTCGCCGCGTCGTACCTCAACGTTGATATTGCGCAACGGGGTGCCAAATTCGGTCGGCGCGGGTGCGCTTAGGCCCTTGAGGGACAAAATAACATCCCCCGCCTCGGCTGGCGCGCGCTCGGGCACATGCAGGGTGCCGCCGACCATCAGCTCTGCCATATCGCGGGCAAGGGTTTCGGCAGGCACACAGGTGCCGACGACTTCGCCCAGCCGCAGAATTGTTGCGTGATCGCAAAGCGTGCGGATTTCCTCGAGCTTGTGGGAAATATACAGGATCGCGGTGCCTTCGTTGCGCAGCTTATTAAGTGTTTCAAACAGAATATCGACTTCTTGCGGGGTCAAGACGCTGGTGGGTTCGTCCATGATCAGCAGCTTGGGGTCTTGCAAAAGGCAGCGAATAATCTCGACCCGCTGGCGCTCGCCTGCGCTTAGGTCGCCGACGATACGGGAAGGATCAAGGGGCAGGCCATAAAGCTCGGATACCTCGCTAATTTTGGCGGCCAGATCGCGCTGCGAGGGCGGGTTTTCCATCCCCAAGGCGATATTTTCGGCCACATTCAAAGCGTCAAACAGAGAGAAGTGCTGGAACACCATCGCCACGCCGGAATTACGCGCAGCGCGCGGGTCCGCAGGGCGGTAAGGGGCGTCTTCAAGGGTCATCGACCCGGAGTCAGGATGAACAAGTCCGTAGATCGTTTTCACCAACGTTGATTTGCCCGCACCGTTTTCACCCAGCAAGGCGTGGACCTCGCCCTTGCGAATATCAAATGTGACATCCTTGTTGGCGACAACCCCCGGATAGCCCTTTGTCAGCCCCTTAAGTTGCAATAATAGATTGCTCATCCTGCCGTTTCCCCCTGTCGGATTGCTACATCCGCTTGTCCCAAAAGCGCAGCCGCGACACCCACCGC
>JBLHNX010000025.1:0-14336 GCA_047622125.1 Paracoccaceae bacterium
AGACGTCAGCGATCAGACGGCCATTGCGATAGGCCAGCATTTCGGCGCGCGTCGAGACATAATTTGGCCCCTCAATCCGTTCAACACTGCGCAGTTCAATCTCGAATCCGGCAACGTCGAACCGATCTCCGATCTGGGCGACGCGAATGTCTTCTTGCTGCCAAGCGGTCAGTCCAGACACGGCAAAGATCGTGATACCCATACCAGCATGGGCCACGGCCTTGCCCCAATCCGCGCGTGGCAGGCGCGTCAGACGGCCAAGCCGATGCGCAATTGCGCCCCGTCCAGTGCGGGTCCACAGATCAATCGCGGCCCCACCGACAACCCAAGCGCCCAAAAGCACACCTACGGGCCCAAGTGCGGACCGGCCCGTTTGCAACGCAAAGGCCAAACTGCACAAAGCAATCGCCAGAACGGCGGCAGGCCACAACGGACGCGCAGCCTTGGCGATGCTGCCGCGCTTCCACGCCAGCATTCCACCGATTGGCATCGCAATCGCGATCAGCACCATAAAGGGCGAAAACGCCGCGTTGAAAAACGGCGGCCCCACGGACAAGGCCCGCCCGAACAGCATTTCCGCAACCAGTGGCCAGATCGTGCCGACAAAAACAACAAGCGCTGCGACTGCCAGCAAGATGTTGTTCAAGACCAGCCCGCTTTCGCGGCTTACGGGCGCAAAGATGCCTTTGGATTCCAGCTTGCTTGCCCGTGCAGCAAACAACGTCATCGCTCCGCCAACAAACACCACGAGGATCATCAGAATGAACACACCGCGTTCGGGATCATTTGCAAACGCATGCACCGAGGTCAGCACGCCCGAGCGCACGATAAATGTGCCGAGCAGCGAAAACGCGAAAGCAAGGATTGCCAACAGAACCGTCCACGCCTTGAGCGCCTCGCGCTTTTCGACAACGATGGCCGAATGGAGAAGCGCAGTAGCGATCAACCACGGCATGAACGACGCATTTTCAACCGGATCCCAGAACCAGAAACCGCCCCAGCCAAGCTCGTAATAGGCCCACCACGATCCCAACGCGATGCCCACAGACAAGAACAACCACGCCGCAAGCGTCCATGGACGCACCCAGCGACCCCATGCGGCATCAACGCGCCCTTCGATCAATGCGGCGACGGCGAAACTGAACGACATGCTTAAGCCCACATAGCCCAGATAAAGAAACGGCGGATGAAACGCCAAACCGGGGTCTTGCAACAACGGGTTGAGGTCTTGGCCATCAAAGGGTGGCACCCCAAGCCGCAAAAACGGGTTCGAAGTAAAGAGGATAAAGGCAAAAAACGCGACGCCCACCGCAGATTGCACCGACAAGACCCGCGCCTGCAATGTCTCTGGCAAATTGCCGCCAAACCACGCGGCACAGGCCCCGAACAACGTCAGGATCAACAGCCACAACAGCATTGATCCTTCGTGATTTCCCCAAACGCCGGAGATTTTATACAGCATCGGTTTGGCGCTATGGGAATTCTCATAGACCAATTTCAGCGAGAAATCCGAGGTCACAAAGGCCCACGTCAGGGCCGCAAAGGAAAAGCCCACAAGGATGAATTGCACAATGGCCGCAGGTTCAGCCACGCCCATCCAGTTACGCCAACCTTTTGCTGCACCGACCATGGGAACCACCATCTGAACGATGGCGACCATAAAGGCCAGAATCAGCGCGAAATGTCCAAGTTCTGTAATCATGCGCCTAAGCTAGCGCATCATCGCGGCAGGCAAAACGAAAACCCGATCACATCATGCAAGAAAGGTGTAACAAATCCGCGCAGGTCGCGCCCTAAATCGTCAAGCCGCCGCGCAATGCATAGGCAATCGCCGCCATCAGCAATGTGCCGATGATCAGGCGCACCAACCATTTCAACGTGTCCTCGATTGCGCAAAGACGCCCTTCGACATTGCCGCGATGCACGGCCTCGACGGCGGCCTGCATCTCGACCTTGCTGGTCCGCTTTTCAACTTCGCGCATCCAATCATCCGTCATTGCCAGCCTGCCAATCCGAAAGTGCAGGGTTGCTATCAACGCGCGCCTCTACCGGATCAGCCGGGGCCAGTTGCGCGCCCGCCGCCAATGCATCAAGTGCGCGAATATTGCGCGTCACCTCGCCGGCGCGCGACACAGTATCGGCAATAGAGCGTTGAAATTGCTGACTATGCACCTGATGACGCGCACCGAAATAGAAACTGACGATCGCCCCCATCAGCCACCAAAGCGGTTCCGGCACCAGTGCGATCCCCTGCATCCGGCTGGCAAACCAGATCGGATTAACCATCGCTGTGACAAACAAACCCAGCGTGCCAAACGCCAGAAACGGACGCGGCAAGCGGTTCAACGCATCGACAAAGCGGTCAAATATCCCGCGTCGTGGCTGGGCAAATTCGGCGGCGAACTGCTGCATCGCCTGTTGTTGCACAGCCGCACCGCGCTGCCCCGCGGCTTCGGCGTTCTCGCGAAAGACCTGCGCCGTTTCCACGATCATATTGCGACCGTCCCCGAAAACGGCACTAAATATCCGGCCAATCAACCCCATGACGCCACCCGTGCGCGATGTGCTGCATCCGACAAATGATAACGCTGCGTAACAAACTCTTCGGCCCGCGTGATCCAGCCACCTTTGCCGCCATCAAGGCGACGGGCATATTTACGACTTGCAGGGCGCGCATCGGCCAAGGCGTAATAATAGTTGCGCCGCGCGATTCCATAGGCGTTTGCCAGATGATCCGGGGCGGCCTCAAATGCCTGCTGCGCTGCCGCGATGGTCTGCGGGCCAATCACGCCATCCACATCGACTTCAATCCGCATATCGTTGAGGAGACGTTGCAGAACCTTAACCGCATTCGCGCCAGCGTTGACATACATATCAAAAACCGACGGCTGCAAGACCTGCGGCAACGCGCCAATCTGGGGGCGTTCAAAGTAATGCTGCACAAAAATCGCGACCGCTTGCGCCTGCGTCAGCGCGCGCACATCATCGCGATCAACGCGGCCATCGCCCGTCAGATCATGACCAAGACGGCGCAATGTGCCTATCGTGACCCCAAAATTCGTTGCCCCGCCCGGATCATCGGGATCGTCAACATAACCACCCTCGCGGGCGACGATCTGGCGCGCTATCTGAAAAACATCCTGCATGTTTTGCCCCACTACAATAAGGGGTACATGCTGGCGGCAAAGGGTTAATGCGGGCTCTAGCTACCGTCCGGCACCTGATAGACACCCTGTGCCTGAAGCGCGTCGATAACCTCTTTTGGCATATAGCTTTCGTCGTGTTTGGCAAGGATTTCAACGGCTTCAAAGGTACCATCCACATAGCGCCCCTGCCCAATCATGCCTTGGCCTTCCTCGAACAGATCCGGCAGAATCCCTGTGAACGTCACCGGAACATCGGCGCCACCATCCGTGACAATAAAACTGACCTGCGTGCCTTCACCGCGCTGAATACTGCCATCGGCAACAAGACCGCCCATGCGGAACAATTCGGTTTCGCGTGGCGGTTCGGCGATCACTTCGCTGGGCGAGCGGAAGTAGTTGATCCCGTCACTCATCCCCCAACCGATCAGGGCGGTTGATCCAGCCAAAGCGACAAACGCCAAGACAATCACCTGAATGCGGCGTGTTTTCTTAAGCCCGCGCATTACGGGAACATCGGTGCCATCATCAGCCCCGCCTCCTCTTTTAAACCAAGCATCAGGTTGGCGTTTTGCACTGCCTGACCTGACGCACCTTTCATGAGATTATCCAAAACGGAAATCACAATCACGCGGCCTGCCATCCGGTCGGCAATCACGCCAATCCGGCAGCGGTTCGAACCGCGCACATGTTGCACCTGCGGTACCTCGCCCATGGGAAGCACGTCTATGAACGGCTCGCCTGCGTGGGCCTGAACCAGCGTTTCATGCACCGTTTTCGCGTCACCTGCGGCATAGATCGTCGCCTGCATCCCGCGCGTCATCGGCACCAGATGCGGTGTAAAGCTCGCGGTGACAGGCTGGCCCGCCGCCAATGACAGCTCTTGATCCAACTCGCCCATGTGGCGATGCGCGCCAACACCGTAAGCCTTGAAACCTTCGTTCACTTCCGAAAATAGCGTGGCTTCATTGGGCGCACGTCCCGCGCCCGATGCGCCGGATTTCGCGTCAACCACGATGCCGTCAGGCGCAATCGCACCCGCGCGCAGCAACGGGATCAGCGGCAGCAAAGTCGTCGCCACATAGCAACCTGTGTTCGCTGTGATCCGTGCGCCTGCAATTTCGTCGCGATAAAACTCTGGCAGACCAAACGCGACCTCGGGTTGAAGGTCCATAGCCGTGTGATCCAGCCCATACCATTTCTTATAATCGGCCGCGTCACGCAGCCGGAAATCAGCCGACAGGTCCACGACCTTCAAATGATCCGGCATGGATTTGGCAAAGGCATGCGTCAATCCGTGTGGCAGGGCGGCAAAGGCCAGATCAATACCGCTAAAATCAATCTCGTCCATGCGCTGCAACACAGGTAAATCCAGATGGCGCAAATGCGGGAAAACCGCGCCCATCACCATGCCCGCCTTGCGATCAGCCGAGAGCGCGCCAATACGCAAGTCCGGATGCCCCGCAATAATGCGAACCAATTCGGCACCCGTGTAGCCGGATGCCCCAAGAATGGCGACGGTCTTGGCCATGAAAAAAACTCCTGTTCAGTCGCAATTTAGGCATTCGGCGGCCCCGCTTCAACGCGCGCGATGCCGCAGGGGGCAGGATCGGATTAGGCGGCAGTAAAGGTAATCTCGCGGCGCAAGAATTGTGTGGCGCGGCTCGATACTTTTTCCGGTTTGCCGCTGGTCAAGAATGCCGATGTGCCGCCGCCGATCATATCAGGGCGACGGCCCAGATAATCCGCAAGGCTTTCGGCCACCAGATCAGCCTGCGAGAACACCTTCACATCCGCGCCCAAGGCCTTCTGAAAGACATCCGCCACAAGTGGATAATGCGTGCAGCCCAACACGGCGGCGTCAGGACTTGGCATCTTGCGCTTCAACGCATCCACATGGCTGCGCACCAGTGCTTCGGCCAGGATCATATCGCCTTCTTCAATGGCATCGACCACGCCGCCGCAGGCCTGCGCCTCGACATCGACACCAATCGCGCGGAAGGCCAATTCACGCTGGAACGCGCGGCTGGATACAGTCGCCGGGGTGGCAAACAGCGCCACATGTTTGATTGCCACTTCGCGCGGCGGGGAATTGTCACCCCATTGGCGTTCGGTCAGCGCCTCGATCAAGGGCACAAAGACGCCCAAGACGCGTTTGCCATGCGGAACTTGGCCTTCTTGCATCCGGCGCAGAGCAGCAGCACTCGCGGTATTGCAGGCCAAAATCACAAGATCACAGCCGTTGTCCCACAAGTGTTCGACGGCGGCCTTGGTCAGGCGAAAAATATCATCCGCATCACGCACACCATAAGGCGTATTGGCGTTGTCGCCGTAATAGACAAGCGGCACGTCCGGCAGGCGCTTTTGCACCGCGTCCAGAACCGTTAACCCACCCAAACCGCTATCGAATATTCCGACTGCCATCTCGCACCTTTTTCTTGTCTTCAAACGTGTGACCCAGTGCATCAGTCGCGACCGGGGTCGGAGATAGCTCATAAGTGGCTTTGCGCAGGAAATCCATGCATGCTTTGGGGTCTTGGCGATATGGGGCCAGTGCCACAACGTCCAGCGCATGCCCCACGACAACATCCACCGGCTGCCCGATGCGATTGCGAAACTCGCGGATCAGCATGCCCAAACGCAGGGTCGCATGGATATGGCTGGCCAGTTGAAATAACCGGCTATTGGCACCGACAAAAAACACCGGCACGACCGTGGCCCCGCTTTTGCAAATCATCTTAGCTGTGAACGTGCGCCAGCTTGGGTCCATGGCCTGCGAAAATGGCCGCGCCGATGTCGACACCGTGCCACCGGGAAACACGCCAATCGCGCCGCCCGCCGCCAGATAGCGCAGCGCCTCGGCGCGGGTTTCAAGGTTCAACTTGGCGGCCTCTTTTGTTTTTTCAAACGAGATCGGCAGAATCACTTGTTCGAGATCGGGCGATTTGCAGAACACGGAGTTGGCCAGAATGCGGAAATCACCACCGCGCCGCGCGCTTAGAATGCGGCCCATCATCAAACCGTCCAGAATGCCATAAGGATGGTTGGCGACCAGAACCAACGGGCCGTTGGCGGGGATATTGTCCAGATCGCCACCGATGACATTCAAATCCAGACCGTAGCGCGCGGTGATGACCTGCCAGAAATCGCGGCCCTGCGCGACTTCGGCGTCATAGCCACGCGCACGCCGGATCAGCCGTAGCCGCCCGGTGGTGTTTTCCAGCGCACGGATCACGGCCCGCCCGCCCCGCGTGGTCGCGGAACTGGCATAGCTTATCTCGCGGGCGATCTGTTTTTGCGTCATGTGGGCTTTGAAACTGGTGACCTGTTGCTCCAACCTAAGCAGTTACCCCGGTCAGCGAAACACCTATTGTGCCGCCGCTTTGGTTTCTGATGCCCGCAACACCGCCAGCAATTCTTCACGCCGCTTGGCCGCCACGATTTCCGCCTTGGCCTTAACCGGGCCAAAGCCCCTGATCTGCAAAGGCAGTGCCGCCAGCGCAATTGCCGCATCACGGGTATCGGGGCGCATCACGCGGATGACTTCGGCCATGTCGTTCTCGTATTGGCTGATCAAGGCACGCTCCATTTTGCGTTCGGCTGAATAGCCAAATGGGTCAAACACCGTGCCGCGCAAGACTTTGAAGCGGGCCAGAAGCGGCATCACCCTGACAAATCCTTCGCCAAAGCCGCGTTTCTTGGGGCGCCCATTCGCGTCCGTGCCAGTCAGGATTGGCGGGGCAAGATGATAGGTCAGCTTCAGATCACCGCCAAATTCGGCCTGCGCCTTGGCGCGGGTGTCTTGCATCAAACGCGCCACCTCGTATTCGTCTTTATATGCCAACAGCTTGTGATAGCCTTTGGCCACAGCCTCTTGCAGGTCTCGATCATCGAATTGCCCAACCAACGCCTGATAGCGCGCGACCAGCTTTGGCCCCTGATAAGCCAGCAACCGATCAGCCCGATAAGCTATTTTTTCATCCAGGGATTTAGGCAAGGCAACCACGTTTGCCGCGCCAATCTGCGCAACATCATCAGGATAAAGCACCGCCCAACGGCCAATTTCAAATGCGCGCAGGTTACGATCCACAGCAGCACCGTTCAGGCGGATCGCTTGGCGGATCGCATCGCCAGACAGCGGCACTGCGCCCATCTGCCATGCTGCGCCAAACACCATCATGTTAGAGTAAATGCTGTCACCCATCACCGCCTTGGCCAAATCGGTGGCGTCAAACATCGCCAAATCATCACGTAACCGCGCATTCAGCGCAAGCGTCAGTTGGTCGGTGGGAATGCGAAACTCCGTGTCGCGCGTGAAATCGCCGGTCGTCATATCGTGGCTGTTCACCACGCCTTTGGTGCGCCCAGTTTGCATTAGGCCCAGCGTTTTGGCCCCAGCGGACACAACAAGATCACCACCGATCAAGACATCACATTCACCCGTCGCGACCCGTATCGCGTTGATATCGCTTGGCGAATTTGCAAGGCGGCAATGGATATGCACAGCGCCACCCTTTTGTGCCAGCCCCGCCATTTCCATCATCCCGGCACCCTTGCCGTCAATATGCGCGGCCATGGCCAGCACCGCACCGATAGTCACAACACCTGTGCCGCCAACACCGGTGATTACCACATTATGCGTGCCATTGATCACCGCGATCTGCGGATCGGGCATATCGGGCAGGTTTAATTCGGCGGTCGCTTCCTTGCGGATTTGCGCGCCTTGCACGGTCACAAATGACGGGCAAAACCCCTGCACGCAGGAGAAATCCTTGTTGCAGGATGACTGGTCAATTGCGCGTTTGCGGCCCAGCTCGGTTTCAACCGGAACGATGGAAACGCAGTTGGATTGCACCCCGCAATCGCCACAGCCTTCGCAGATATCGGTGTTGATAAAGACCCGCTTGTCAGGATCAGGAAACTGGCCACGCTTGCGACGGCGGCGCTTTTCAGCGGCACAAGTCTGCACGTAAACAATGGCCGACACGCCTCTGATTTTGCTCATTCTTTCCTGAACCGCAGGCAGTTCTTCGCGCGGATCACGCGTGATACCGGACGGAAAGAGCGAGAAATCAATGTCTTCTTTTTCGTCAAAGACGAGTGCCACGTCTTTAACGCCCATCGCCAGCAATTCGCGGCAAATCTGATCGGCGCTCAGATCGCCATCGTTATGCTGCCCGCCAGTCATCGCCACGGCATCGTTGAACAGGATTTTATAGGTCACCGTCGTGCCCGCCATCAGCGCAAAGCGGATCGCTTGCACGCCGGAATGGTTGTATGTGCCGTCACCAAGGTTCTGGAACACATGGCCACGGGTGGAAAACGGCGCTTCGCCAACCCAGTTCGCGCCCTCGCCGCCCATCTGCGTGAACCCGACCGTTTCGCGATCCATCCACTGCACCATATAGTGACAGCCAATACCCGCATAGGCGCGATCACCTTCCGGCACCTTAGTGCTGGAATTATGCGGACATCCGGAACAAAAATACGGTAAACGTGCCGCGATATCTTCGGCGTTGTCGCTTTTCTTGGCTTCGGCCAATTGCGCAAGACCTGTCTGAATACGATCTGTCTCGCAGCCCTCTTCGATCAAAATTCCGCCCAACTTTTCCGCAATCATGATCGGGTTCAACGCGAACCGCGTCGGGAAAATCTCTTCGCGCCGCCCTTCGGAGTGTTCATCGCCTTTATGCCAGCCGTAAACCCGCGTGGTCGTATCATCAAACAAGGCTTCTTTGACCTGCACTTCGATCAGCTTGCGCTTTTCTTCGACCACGACCACAAGATCGAGGCCTTTGGCCCAATCGTAGAACGACACCATATCCAGCGGCCAGACCTGGCCTACCTTATAGGTGGTAATGCCCAGCTTTTCGGCCTCGTCGACATCAATCCCCAGCAGCGACATCGCGTGCACCAGATCAAGCCAGTTCTTGCCTGCGGCCACGAAACCAATCCGCGCGCCGCGCTTGCCCCAGACACGTTTGTCCATCTTGTTGGCGCGTGAAAATGCCTCGGCGGCGAAACGCTTGTGGTCGATCATCCGCGCTTCTTGATCGACGGGCGTATCCACCAGACGAATATTCAAGCCGCCCTCGGGCATGGGGAATTCCGGCGTTACGAACTGCGCGCGATCAGGGTTGCCGTCTACGACCGACGTGACCTCAATCGTGTCCTTCATCGTTTTCAGACCAACCCAGACCCCCGCAAACCGCGACAACGCCCAAGCATACATGCCGTAATCAAGAATTTCCTGTACACCGGCAGGCGACACAATCGGCATATAGGCATCGACCATCGCCCAATCAGACTGGTGCAACGTGGTCGAGGATTCGCCGGTGTGGTCATCGCCCATCGCCATGATCACCCCACCGTGCGGCGAGGTGCCCGCCATATTGGCGTGGCGCATCACATCGCCGGACCGATCAATCCCCGGTCCCTTGCCATACCAAAGGCCAAACACGCCCTCATATTTGCCTTCACCGCGCAGTTCGGCCTGCTGGCTGCCCCAAAGGGCAGTCGCCGCCAAATCCTCGTTCAAACCCGCTTGAAAAGTAATTTGCGCATCCGTCAGCAGCTTTTGCGCGCGCTGCATTTGCATATCGACTGCACCCAGTGGTGAGCCGCGATAGCCCGTCACATAACCCGCCGTGTTCAGCCCCGCCTGCGCATCGCGCGCGCGTTGCATCAGCATAAGTCGCACCAGCGCCTGCGTGCCATTCAGCAGGATCGGCGACTTGTCCAGATCATAGCGGTCATGAAGTGTAATATCCTGTCGGCCCATCGCGCGGCTCCCATGCGGTTAGAACGTCGTTGCCTCACTATAGGTCAAAAAGGCTGACCTACCAAAAGGTATTTTTCAACCTATGTCTGTATGAATGCGCCGCGATGGGTTAAGCAACAAGCGTGCGATGCGAGCGGTAACAAAACAAGAATGGTGTCGGAATGGACTGGGACAAACTAAGAATCTTTCATGCGGTCGCGGATGCGGGCAGCCTGACCCACGCCGGTGACACCCTTCATTTGTCCCAATCAGCCGTGTCGCGCCAAGTGCGCGCTTTGGAAGAATCGCTAAACACCACGCTTTTTCACCGTCATGCGCGTGGGCTGATTCTCACTGAACAGGGTGAATTGCTATTTGATGCGACGAAATCCATGAACAAGCGCCTTGAATCGGCCAGCGCGCGTATTCGCGACAGCGAAGAAGAAGTATTTGGCGAACTGCGTGTAACCACCACGACCGGCTTTGGTACGATGTGGCTCGCCCCGCGTCTTCCGGCGCTTTATGCAAAATACCCCGACCTCAATATCGACCTGATGCTGGAAGAACGCGTGCTTGACCTGCCCATGCGCGAGGCTGATGTGGCGATCCGAATGAAGGAACCGTCACAGGCCGATCTGATCCGCAAACGGCTGATGTCTGTGCATATGCGGCTTTATGCGTCGCAAGCCTACCTTGATCGCTCGGGGCCGCTGGACAACATCGAAGACATCGGCAGTCACCGCCTGATTTGTCAGAACCCGACCTCGGCGCAGGTCAAAGAAGGGGCGCAACTTGTGCAGATGTTGCTAAGCTACGACGCCCCCAAACGGTTGAATGTGAATAACTATTTCGGGGTTTTGCAAGCTGTGCGATCTGATCTCGGGGTCGGCGTTCTGCCAGACTACGTGACCAAGGACATCCCCGGTCTGGTGCGCTGCTTGCCAGCCGTAGAAAGCGGCGAAGTGCCGGTGTTTCTTGCCTACCCCGAGGAGCTACGGCAATCAAAACGCATTTCGGCATTTCGTGATTTCGTGCAAGAAGAAATCATGGTGCAACGGCGCAAAGCCCGCGATGATCGCGACGATCTGACCTGAGCCATGCAAGTGCAACATAGCGGGGTTGCTTTGGCCTGGCGTTATTCCACCTTGAAGGGCTCACCCCGCCAACCTATCTCAAGTTTCGAAGACGATGAAGCTTAGCGCTCTCGCCTTCACCTCCCTGTTGGACTTCGCCGGGCCTTAGTGCCCGGCGCTTTTTTGCCCAAAGCTTTTTTTCCCAAGGCTTATAGGGTCGTGCCAAACCGCGCCAAATCTACATCAATTTCAGCCAGGCGCGCCATGTGCCAGATCAAGACCTGATTGCTGGACAACACCGGCTTGCCGATCTGCGCGGCAATTTCTGGCAGCACATCCAGCGTGCGCAGATTGGTGCAGGACAGGAACACGGCTTCAACCTCATCCGACGTCCCAAGCGCCGTGGCCGCCTTGATCAGCGAACCCGCGTCAATCCGTGCGACCCGCGCCTCCTCGGCCTCATTGAACGATCCAAATACAGGCGTGTTAATCCCGTTTGCCGCCAGCACGTCACGCATCCCCTGCGACACTGCGATCACATAGGGGGTCAGCAGGGCAATGCGCGTCAAACCCAGCGATTGGCAAGCCGCGACCAGCGCCGTCAGCGGGTCCGTCACGGTCTTTGTGGCGCGTCCACGTTGCACCATCTGCGCCACACGATCCGCCCCAATCACCGACGTGCCGGACGTGCAGCCATAACCGATCACCGAATAATCAGGCGCGGCGGGCAACAACGCGGCCGCGGCGGGCAGTTGATCTTCCATCAGCGCCAGACTTTCACGGCTCACATCCGGCGCCGAGGGAACACGACTGCAATGCAGCGCGACCCCGTCCGGCGCACCCAGTATACTGCGCATTTCATGCTCCAGCGTTTCGTCTGATTGCAACAAGATCAGCCCTAACGTAGCACGATGCCCCAAAGTCGCGGCCAGATCATAGGTGAACGCCTGCGCCATGCTCAAATCCTTTGCAGTTGCGGCCAAGCGGGTGGCGAAATCTGCACCGCCCCGTCCGCCGTGATGACAAAATTATCCTCATGCACCAGATAGCCGCCGCCGGGCAGCGTGATCCCCGGTTCAAGCGTGATCACCATGCCCGCCACCAGTGTCGTCCGATCTGTCGGGATCAGCGACATCCCTTCGGTCAACTGCATCCCCAACCCATGACCCAACCGCCCCGGATCGGTGCCTGCAACACTTGGACCTTGCGCGATCACATCGGCCATGGCGTGAAAGACGTCTGCCGCCCTGGCCCCGACCTGCGCCGCTTTACGCCCCGCATCCGTGGCCGCAAGCAGACAGGTATAGCCCTCCTCGGCCAAGGGATCGGGCGCACCAACCACATAATTGCGGTCAAAATCGCAGAAATACCCGTCACGGAACAACCCGGTGTCCAGCATCAGCACATCACCCGTTTGCAAAGGCGCATCCGTCGCCGGAGAGATCACATCGTCGTACCCCAAGCGCCCGACACCGCCCGCAAGGTAGGGCACCCAATCCGCCCCTTCCTCAAGGCAAAGCCGTTGAAAGTTGCGAAATACTTGGCTTAGCGGCACGCCCTGCCCTGCGATTTCGCCAACCCGCGCAAAAGCACGGCCCGCAATGGCGCAGCTTTCGGTGATCTTGGCGATTTCATCCGCCGACTTCACCGCCCGCAACCCTGCAACGATCCCTTGATCGCTGCGCATCGTCACAGCCGCCTGCACCTGCGCAAGCGCCGCCAAAGGCATCTGCGCATGGCTTTCCAACCCGAACGGCATGCCGATATCGCCACCAACCTCTTGCAAGGTGGCAATCAGTAAAGAAACACCGTCATCATTCAAGTCAGGCGACACCCATGTGCGAATGTCCCTAATCCAAGTCTTGCCCATCAGCGCCGCGCCTATCGACGGGATCACCGCAATCGGATCACCTTTCACGGGCACCACCAGATACCAAGGCCGCGTCGGGCTTTCCCAAAATCGCGTCAGAAACCCTGTGAAATAACGCAAATCCGCCTCGGTCGTTAGCAACAACGCGCCAAGTCCCGCCGCCGCCATCGCACTTTGCGCCCGCGCCACGCGGGCCACAAATTCCGGTGTCGCCATCGTCATTCCGCAGGTTCCTCGCTCAGAATGCACAGCACCCGCGACGTGGCATCAACGCCGCCCATCCCCGCCAAAAGTGCTGCCAAACCAGCGCCACCCGATGCGCTGGTCGCTAATCCGGCATCCGCCAGCACCGGCAAAACCGCCTGCGCCGCGCTTTCGGATATGGTCACAAATGCATCCGCATCACGGCTAAGACCCTGCAAGGCAATCAACGACGCCTCTTTGCAATCAAGGCGCCCCATGCAAGATGCTGGCCCCGATGACACAACAAACCGCCCCGCCGCAATGCTCGCGTGCAACGCCGGTGCCGCCTCGGGCTCGACCACAATCATACGTGGGCCGTCGCCCCATACGCTGCGCAAATAGGCCCCCGTTGCCGCCGCCAACCCGCCAACCCCGGCTTGCAAATACACATGCGTCGGCGGCTGATCCATCTGCGCCGCGATTTCAGCAGCCAAGACCAGATACCCCTCCATCAACCGATGTGGCGTGTCGACATAGCCCTCCCAAGAACTGTCCGACAGTAATATCCAGCCATTATCATGTGCCGCCTGCAACGCCGCCGCCATGCTGTCTTCATAGATCGCACCAGCGCGGACAACTTCGGCACCCTGCCCGCGCAAACGCTGCGCGAAACTCTCAGGCACCGTGTCAGCCAGATAGACCACCGCGCGCGCGCCGAACGCCCGCGCCCCCGCCGCGACCGACAGCCCGTGATTGCCCGCACTGGCCGTCACATAGCAGCGTTCCGCCATGTCCAACCCCAGCACACAAGCATCATGGGCAATCACATAAGCCGCCCCCAGCGCCTTAAAACTGCCAAGCCCCATCCGGCTCCGTTCATCCTTGATCCAAACCTGCGCCACCCCTGCGCGCACGGCGATGTCATCTGCGCGGCGCAGCGGTGTCTCGCCTGCCTCGGGGCAGCGCTGCAACAGGCGCGCAGGCGCGCTGGCATCAATGCTTACATCCGGCATGCCAAGCGCCAGCCCCTTGCCACGATACGGGTTGTCAATTTGTGTCATCTCGGCCCCTTTTGTTGTGCGACAGCACACCCGATCAGCCGCCTTGCGTCAATCACCCTCACCGACGCCCCTTTCCCCGCCTGCGACCTTGGCTTAAGAACCCCGCCAAGTGTCCACACAAGCGAGTCATCATGCAAGAACCGGCCATCACCCCCGATCTCATCGCATCTCACGGGCTGTCCCCCGATGAATATGACCGCATCCTCGACATTATCGGCCGCGAACCGACATTTACCGAACTTGGTA
>JBLHNX010000026.1:0-14073 GCA_047622125.1 Paracoccaceae bacterium
AAGTCAAAAGCATGCGCACAGGCCAGTCAAACATCGCCGAAAGCTATGCCGCCGTCGAAGAGGGCGAGCTGTGGTTGGTGAACTCCTACATCGCGCCCTATGACCGCGCTATGTTCGGCCACGAAGAACGCCGTCGCCGCAAGCTGTTGGTTTCCAGGAAAGAACTGGCCCGTCTGTGGAATTCGACCAAGCGCGAGGGGATGACCCTTGTGCCGCTGGTGATGTATTTCAACGACCGCGGTTTGGTGAAGCTTAAGATCGCGACGGCCAAGGGCAAAAAGAACCACGACAAGCGCGCGACCGAAGCCAAGCGCGACTGGGGTCGCCAAAAGCAGCGGTTGCTGCGGCACGGCGATTAGCCTGCAAATTGGGGGAAATCCCCAACGAATTACCCCCTAGCGGTCCGTTGCTTAGTATCTTTATCCTGTGCGCAGCTCTTGCGAGGGCCGCGCAGGGTAGCTTGATACCAAAACAACACGGCCCGTAGGAAGGAACTGGGGACTATGGAACAACTCATTATTCAACTCGTCTCGGGCGCAATTGGCGGTAACGTCGCGGGCGGCCTACTCAAGAACCTGTCGCTTGGCACGCTTGGCAACTCGATCGCGGGCATCGTTGGTGGCGGCCTTGGTGGCACGATCCTTGGCATGGTTACCGGCGGCGCGGTAGATCCCGCCGCTGCGGCTGGCAGCATGGATATCGGCGCGATTGTCACACAGGTCGCTGGTGGTGGCGTTGGTGGCGGTGTCGCTTTGGCCGTTGTCGGTGCAATCAAGAACATGATGGGCAAGTCGTAAACAACGCCAATCCAATTATGCGGGCGTCCCATTGGGGCGCCCGTTTCCGTTTGCCCCCCTTGTCTTGCAAGTCTTGCAGCGCTAGTCAAAGCTGCAACCGCACAGTCGCAAAACGGGGGAGCAACGATGCCCGATGATCCACACACACTGGTCAGCACGGATTGGCTTGCCCAGCATCTGAAAGACCCCGACCTGCGGATTTTGGATGCGTCTTGGTATCTGCCCGACATGGGGCGAGACCCTAAGGCCGAGTATGCGGCTAGCCACATTCCCGGCGCACGGTTCTTTGACATCGACGAGATCAGTGATCATCGCAGCGATCTGCCGCACATGGTGCCCCCGGTTGAAAAGTTCATGAGCCGGATGCGCGCCATGGGCGTGGGCGACGGGCATCAGGTTGTCGTCTATGACGGTATGGGGCTGTTTTCCGCTGCGCGCGTTTGGTGGATGTTCCGCTTGATGGGCAAGAAAGATGTTGCCGTTTTGGATGGTGGCCTCCCCAAATGGCAGGCAGAAGGACGCGCGATCAGCGATATGCCCCCAATCGTGCGCGACCGGCACATGACCGTGCAGCGCCAGAACCATATGGTGAAAGACGTCACACAGGTGGCCCGCGCTGCCAAGTTAGGTGACTACGAAATTATTGACGCCCGCGCCGCTGGGCGATTTCGCGGCGAAGTTCCCGAACCCCGCGAGGGCCTGCGCTCGGGCCACATTCCAAGATCGCGCAACGTGTTCTTTGGTGATCTGTTAACCGCGCGCGGGACGATGAAAGACGCAGATGCACTGCGCGCTGTGTTCCAAGGCGCTGGTGTTGACTTGTCCAAGCCCGCGATCACGACCTGCGGGTCTGGCGTGACGGCAGCTGTGCTTTCGTTGGCACTTGAGCTGATCGGCAAAACCGACCACGCGATCTATGACGGATCGTGGTCCGAATGGGGCATGTTCCCCGACCTACCAATCGCAACCGGAGACGCGTGATGTTTGAAACCCTGCAAGCCCCCGCCCCTGATAAAATCCTCGCCCTGATGCAGACGTTCCGCGATGATCCGCGTGACAATAAGATCGACCTTGGCGTCGGTGTTTATAAGGATGCGACAGGCAACACCCCCGTGATGCGCGCCGTCAAAGCTGCCGAACAGCAGCTTGTGGATGAGCAGATCACCAAGGCCTATACAGGCCTTGCGGGTGATCCCGCGTTTGCTGATGCAATGATCGATCTGGTTCTGGGTGATACAGTCCCACGCGACCGCGTTGCAGCAGTGGCGACCCCGGGCGGCACGGGCGCGATCCGTCAGGCGATGGAGTTTATCAAGCGCGCCAGCCCCGATGCGGCTGTGTGGGTTTCAAACCCCACGTGGCCCAACCATCCGTCGATTATCAAGTATCTCGGGATGAAGCTGGGTGAATACCGCTATTTTGACGAAGACACGTGCGGCGTTGATTTCGACGGCATGATGGCTGATCTGGGCACCGTTGCCGCTGGCGATGTGGTTCTGCTGCATGGCTGCTGTCACAACCCGACGGGCGCGAACCTGACGCTTGATCAATGGGGCGCGGTGATTGCGGTGGTGAAAGACCGCGGTGCGGTTCCAATGATCGACATCGCCTATCAGGGCTTTGGCGACGGGTTGGCCGATGACGCCGCCGCAACGCGGATGGTTGCCGAAAGTTTCGACGAGGTCTTAATCGCAGCAAGCTGTTCCAAGAACTTCGGAGTGTACCGTGAGCGCACCGGTATCTTGATGGCGATTGGCCGGAATGCGGATGACACCAAACTGGCGCAGGGAAACCTCGCGTTTTTGAACCGTCAGAACTATTCCTTCCCACCTGATCATGGTGCGCGCGTGGTTACGATGATCCTGACTGATCCGGCGTTGCGCGCCGATTGGGAGGAGGAGTTGGAAACAACCCGTCTGGGTATGTTGGACTTGCGCCAACAGTTGGCGAACGAGTTGCGGCGTTTGTCCAATTCTGACCGGTTTGATTTTCTGGCCGTGCACCGCGGGATGTTCTCGCGGCTTGGCACATCGCCTCAGAACGTTGAAAAACTGCGCGCGGACTACGGGATTTACATGGTCGGCGACAGCCGCATGAACATCGCCGGTCTGAACGCCGACACCATTCCGGTGCTGGCCCGCGCCATTATCGACGCCGGCATTTAACACTGCGCATCGGGCTTGGCCGGCAGGCCCATGATGCTTGCCAAGTCCGATGCCCAAACCTACCGTTGCGAAAGACCCAACCTCGCGCGCTAAGACGAGGAGGTCGCACCCGAGGCAATGACAGAAGGCAGGCCCATGACCGATACCGAGCGAGACACGATTCCGGTGCTAGAACACCGCACCCGCATTCGCGAGGTCAAGCGCAAGCACGACAAATTACTGAGCCGCCAACGCATTCGCGGTGACCTTCTGGATCTATTTGGCGACACGCCACCACCGGAACTAATGACGCCTTATGTGCTGTCACCGGAAGCCCAGAAACGCACCGACGGAATCCAGCAGAAATACGCCCGCCGCAAGGCGAACATCCGGCGCGCCTGGAACCGCACACAGCGCTTTATGCCGGAACTTCTGATTGAAGGCGGCCCGAAGTACCGCGTGATGGAGCTGTCCACCGCGCATGGGGCCCAACTCGAGATCGCGCGCCATTTCGGGCACGAGGTCATGGGCTGCGACTACGCCAATATGGTTTTTGATGACGGGTTCGGGATCGGCCATCGGGCCGGGTCAACGAACGCGGCTTTTCGCGCGCTGAATGACGACACGTTCGAGCGCACAACAGACGACTACGGGATCGAGATTGTGCAAGAGGGGTTTCAGGATTGGCCCTATCGCCAGATTTGTGAGGCGATCGACCTGCCGATGACGATCTTTGATGGGGGAGCCACGCCCTACCCGTTCGACGATAAATCTTACGACATCACCATGTGCTTCCAGGCGATCGAACATTACTGCCACCCTGATCAGTGGCTCGATATCATCGCAGAAATGTGCCGGATCACGACCAAGTCTATCGTGCTGCTGCTCAACCCCATCCACAGAGAATACTCCACCGACAAAGCCTATGTAGACTCGTTCAACCGGTTTCGGTTGGCCATGCGCAGCTACAACGAAAACGGGTTTTATTGCAGCGCAACATTCCTGCATTGGGAAACAGTGCACGGGTTCAAACTGCAGGCCAGATAGGCACGCGACCCACATTGTCTATAACGCAAACGCAAAAAGGCCCCGACGCTGATGCGCCGGGGCCTTTTTCGTGTCATATCTCGGTCGGCTTAGCCTTTAGAAAACTCTGGGTAGGCTTCCATGCCCAGCTCGGACATGTCGAGACCGTTGATCTCGGCTTCTTCGCTGACGCGGATACCAAGCGTTGCCTTGAGGATGTACCAGATCACCAGCGAGACGAAGAAGGTGAACACGCCGTAGACCGCGATACCGGTCAGCTGTGTGATCAGGCTTGTTTCGGCGTTGTAGAACACAACTGCGATGGTGCCCCAGATACCCGCCAGAAGGTGGACAGGGATCGCACCGACAACATCGTCGATCTTGAACTTGTCGAGCATCGGCACGGCGAAGACCACGATAATGCCACCAACTGCACCGATCCAAAGCGACCCGAAGAGCGACGGCGCAAGTGGTTCTGCTGTGATGGACACCAGACCGGCAAGCGCGCCGTTCAGGACCATTGTAAGGTCGACCTTCTTGTACATCAGCTGCGTGAGGATCAGAGCTGCGACAGCGCCGGCAGAAGCTGCCATGTTTGTGTTCGCAAAGATCCGGCCAACGTCTGTAATATCGCCAACAGTACCAGCCGCAAGCTGCGAGCCACCGTTAAAGCCAAACCAGCCAAGCCACAGGATGAACGTACCCAAAGTGGCGAGCGCAAGGTTGGAACCCGGCATTGGGATAGTGCGGCCGTCCTTATACTTGCCCAAACGCGGCCCAAGCACGATGGCACCAGCCAAAGCAGCCCAACCACCAACAGAGTGCACAACTGTGGAACCCGCGAAGTCAGAGAAGCCCATTTCGCTTAGGAAGCCACCGCCCCACTGCCAAGAGCCGGAGATCGGATACATGATGCCTGTGAGGACAACCACGAAGACGAGGAACGGCCATAGTTTGATGCGTTCGGCCAGCACGCCGGAAACGATGGACGCCGTTGCAGCCACGAACATCAGCTGGAAAAAGAAGTCGGATGCGACGGAGGCATAATCAAGTGCAGCGTCTGTTGCGCTTAGGCCGACGGGTTCGAGCACGGTCGGAACGAAGTTGAATGCCACGAAGCCGTTGAAGTCACCTGGATACATCAGGTTGAACCCAACCAGCCAATACATGATGCCCGCGATCGAGAAGAGGGCGATGTTCTTGGTCAGTTGCATCGCCACGTTCTTGCCGCGTACGAGCCCGGCTTCGAGCATGGCAAAACCAGCTGCCATCCAAAACACCAGAAAGCCGCCCACGAGGAACAGCAGGGTTGTCATGATATAAGGGCCGACTTCGTCGTAAGTCGGTGCTGCAGCCTCTTGCGCAAGGCCAAGCGTCGGCAGCGCCATGAGGGCGGCAGCGACAGGAAGGATTTTTAGAATTTTCATTGTCAGGGTGTCCCTTTTGATCGACGCTTACAGCGCGTCGTCGTTGGTTTCGCCGGTGCGCACACGCAGCGCGCTCTCGACATCAAGAACGAAGATTTTGCCGTCACCGATTTTCTCGGTGCGCGCTGTCTTGGCGATTGTCGCGACAACCTCGTCAGCCATGGCCGCCGTCACGACGAGTTCCAGTTTGACCTTCGGCACGAAGTTCACGGCGTATTCCGCGCCGCGATAGATTTCGGTGTGACCGGACTGCGAGCCAAAGCCCTTGACCTCGGTCACCATCATGCCGCGCACGCCGATAGTGGTCAGCGCCTCGCGGACCTCCTCGAGCTTGAACGGCTTGATCGTTGCGATGATGAGTTTCACGTGTTTCCCCTTGCGATTGCGCGGCCAAGCCCGTTTGGGAGCAAACCGCCTACATGGGGAAAGGAGCCGCATCTCGGCCCGAGTCTCAAGAAAATGCTGCACCTGCAAAGTGGTCTAGACGCACAAATTGCACATTTTTTGCACAAATTGCCTGCCGTGCCTGCTTTTTAGGCACGACGCAAAGCCCCCGAAGCCAATGAGCGCCTCTCTACAAACCCAATCGTGCAGGGTAAGGTCGGGCAAAATAGACTGATCCCTTGGCAAAAAGCGGGCAGAGCAGATGAGCAAGAACAGTGGTGGCCGCAAACCTTTGGTCGCAGAGCGGCGGTACAGCCAAAAACCTAACGCGAAAAAATCGACAAGACGCAAACCCGCGCGTCGCAAAAAGCCGCGCGGCGTGATCGCCCGTATCCGAGGCTTCTTTGGCGGTATCATAAAGTGGGCGCTGCGCTTGCTGTGGCGCTTTGGATTGGGCGCGGGGCTGGCCGTGGGCATCTTTGTTGGCCTTGGCGTGATCTATTATGTTTCGACCTTGCCACCGATCACTGATCTGGTTGACGGGCGCACCCGCGGGTCCGTCACGCTGTCTGACCGCGAAGGGCAGGTTTTTGCCTGGCGCGGCGATCAATTTGGCGGGATGGTCACCGCCGATACGGTATCAGTGCACCTGCGCAACGCTGTCGTCGCAACCGAGGACAAGCGATTTTACAGCCACATCGGCATTTCCCCGCGTGGCGTCGCCAGTGCCGTACGGATTAACCTGCGCGAAGGGCGCGGGCCGCTGTCGGGAAACGGCGGTTCGACGATCACGCAGCAAACGGCCAAGCTACTTTGCCTTGGTCGCCCGTTTGATGCAGCCATCTGGGAAAACGAAACCGAATACGAGCGCGATTGTCGCCGCACGACCCTGTGGCGTAAAGTCCAAGAGGCGGTTTACTCGCTGGCTATGGAAGTGCGTTACACCAAGGATGAAATCCTGACGATCTATTTGAACCGCGCCTATCTGGGTGCAGGCTCGCGTGGTTTCGAGGCGGCTGCGAACCGTTATTTCGGCCATGGCGCAGCCGAAGTCACCCCCGCCGAGGCGGCGATGCTTGCGGGCTTACTCAAGGCGCCCTCGACATTGGCACCAACGAATAATCTGCAACGCTCGCGCGACCGCGCCAATCTGGTGATCGGGCTGATGGAGGATCAAGGCTATTTGTCCGCCAGCGCCGCTGAAGAGGCCCGCACCAACCCCGCGGGCCTGTCCGCCGCTGCCGAACGGCGCGCGGGTGGCTATTTCGCTGATTGGGTCATGGATCAGGGGCCAGATTTCTTTACCCGCACCACGACCGAGGACGTGATCATCCAGACCACCCTTGACCAACGCATGCAGACCGCCGCCGAAGACGCGCTAGCGTGGGTATTCGAGAACAAAGTTCGCGAAGGATCAGAGGCACAAGCCGCCATTGTCGTTATGTCCGCAGACGGTGCCGTTCGCGCTATGGTTGGCGGGCGCAACACCAATGTCACGGGGGCATTTAACCGCGCGACCCAAGCGCTGCGTCAAACCGGATCGACGTTCAAACCTTTCGTTTACGCGACAGCGCTGGAGATGGGCATGTCGCCCAACGATATCGTGCAAGACACGCCCCTGACGATCGACGTACCGGGATCGGGGCCGTGGACACCGCGCAACTATACCAGTGAATTTCGCGGGCCTGTCACGTTGACGGACGCATTGGCGGCTTCGCTCAACATCCCTGCCGTGCGCCTGTCCGAAGACGTAGGACGCGAAAACGTGCGCACTGTGGCGCAAGGGTTCGGGATTGATAGCGATCTCGCGGCTGGTCCTGCCCTGGCACTTGGTGCGTCCGAAAGCACGCTGATCGAAATGACCGGGGCCTATGCGGGCATCCTCAATGGTGGGTCTGCGGTGGCCCCTTATGGATTGGTATCGTTGCGCATGGCAGGCGACGCTGAACCCCTGATGACAGCAACGGGCGGCATCCGCGAGCGGGTGATCCGCGAAGAGGCCGCACGCCAACTGACGTGGATGATGCATCAGGTCGTTGAACGCGGCACAGGGCAGCGTGCTGCAATTGATGGCTGGGAAATTGCCGGCAAGACAGGCACGACCCAGGCTGCCCGCGATGCGTGGTTCATCGGTTTTTCAGGTGATTACGTTGCCGGTGTCTGGATGGGTTATGATGACAACACACCGCTCACTGGCGTGACAGGGTCTGGTCTTCCTGCAGAGATTTGGCATGAAACGATGACGCGGATACTTGCAGACCTTCAGCCAACACCACTGCCGATGCAGCCGCCAGCACAACAAGGCAGCATCGCCGAGCAATTGATTGAACAACTGCTGCGAGACCTGCAACAGCGTGGGAACTAGGCGTTATTCGTCGGGGCAGCGATTATAGCGAAAGGCATAGCCGTTCCACAGCATGATGATTCCGCCTTCAATTTCGGCGTCAGTCATGATCATGGCACGTTCGGTCCACGTTTGATCTTCGCCGGAACACTGCATCGAATAAAGCACCGCATCCATATCAACCACGTTGACAGGATTGGCCATCAGGCACTCCATCTCGACGCCATAAAAAATGCCGTCATCAATTTTCAGGGCACCACCATCAACCCCGACCAGCCCACAATCAGCATTGGCGTTCTGGCGGTAAACCCCGTCATAGGGGGCCGCAAGGGCCAGCGCGGGTAGGACCGCGAGCATAAATGTGGTTGGCAACAACCGCATCAGGACGCGCTCAGATCTTGGATCAGCGCATCGAGGTTACCGCCGCGACGATCCAGCATTGCGCCAATTTCGGTGCGCTCGGACAAAAGCATATTCACGCCTTCGATGATGATATTGAAAAATACAGACTTTCCGGGGCGGTCCGAGACATGGAAATCCACTTGGAACGGTGCTTGGCCCCGCAATATGGCCGTGGTTTCGACTTCTATCCAGCTGTTGACCGCCTTGGCCCCGACCACATTGATCTGCCCGCCGATGAATTCACGGAAACGTCGGCCGTATTTCGCAGAAATATACAGGCGAAATGCTGCAACAAATGACTGGATCTGAGCCTGTGACGCGCCTCGCCGATCATTACCCAACGCAAAAGAAGCGATGTAAACGGTGTCGCCGTAGTGATCAAAGATACCGCCAAATTGCGCGACCATTGCCGCTTCGGTGCCGCCCGAGCTGATGATTTGGTTGATATCCGCCACCGCACTGCCAACAAGAGCCTGTGCCTGCTCATTGCTCAACGCAAGCGCGGGCAACGGCAATACTGTTGTGGCAGCGGTTGCACCTGCACCAATAAGAAACTGACGGCGGTTTTTTTGCGGTAGGATCATTGGAACGGGTCCTGAAACGGGTCAATAAACGGGTCGATGTCGGTGCTCTCGGCCTCTATTCCAAGCGCAAACCTGCGGCTTTGCAAGTAAAGAAGCCGTGCTTGGGCGTAACTATCTGCACTATCGTATAGCACGGAATCAAACGTATCGCCAAACCGCCCACGCGAAATCGCAATATCCAAGACGCTTGCTGTCGTCGCGGCGGCAACCTGATCAGCGGTGCCATAGCGCGAGAGAGGGTCAATCACGAAATCAACAAGCGTGCCGATGGCATCGCGTTCTGTCGATGGGCCGAGGACCGGCAATTCGATATATGCCCCCTCGGGCGCGCCCCATACGGCCAGCGTTTCTCCAAAATCTGTGCTTTCTTCGATAAGGCCAATCTGACCTGCCGGATCGAACAATCCGCCAAATCCAACGGTCGTATTCAAGACAAAACGCATGGTATTTGTAGCGGCACCACCGATATCCCCTTGCAAGAGTCCGTTCACAATCATGCCCGGAAGGCCGACGTTATCTGCAAAATTGGCAATGGGTATTGTGACAATCTCAGGAGCAGCGGATGTCACCTGACCAGCGGACCGAAGGGCGAACCGGTCCAAGCCTTTGTTGAACTCGTGGATGTTGCGGTTCGTGTTCTCATAGGGGTCGTTGAATTCAGCACCCGGCACCGCCGGTGTGCATGCGCTGACCGCCAAGCCCGCACAAAAGACCCAACCGAACATGAATGATTTCGTTCTCGTCATTGGCAATGGAACCTTCGGCGCATTGGTTTCTATGGTATCACACATAGACGCAGGACAACGATTGGAAAGGGTGTTTTCAAAGTCTGGTCCCACCCGTGTCAGATAGGAAACAATATTAGGTGGCTTGTGTCACAATGCAGCGCTACAAACCTTGAAACAGGGCTGAAAGGTGCGCATGACCAAGAACTCATCCACGCACGGTCTCCCTGAACTTCGCGCGGCGCGTGCCGAGAGTCGCTCGTTATATTGGGTCGTCGCGGTGTTCAGTTTGTTTGTGAACCTGCTGATGCTGGCGGGTCCGCTTTATATGCTGAACGTCTATGACCGTGTGCTTGGCTCGCGGTCTTTGGAAACGCTGATCGCCTTGTCGGTTCTGGTCGCGTTTCTTTATGCGATGATGGGCATTCTGGACTATACGCGGGGTCGGATCATGGCGCGTGTCGGGGCGCGTTTTCAGGCGCGTCTGGATCGCCGGGTGTTTGGCGCGGTCATGCAGGCCACGACGATGAACCGCGCCCCGGCCCAAGCGGCAACCGGTCTGCGCGATCTGGAAAGCGTGCAGCGCATGATCACGTCGCCGGTCTTGATGGCCCTGTTTGATCTGCCTTGGGCGCCGCTGTTTATCATCGGTATTTTCATTTTTCACCCGTTGATGGGGTATCTGGCGCTTGGTGGTGGGGCGCTCCTGATTGCGGTCGCATTGGCCAACCAGATGACTACGCGCCGCCCGCTTGAGCGCGCAAACAAGATGACACATCAGGCCGAATTTACCGGCCAACAAATCCGCGCGGAAAGCGAACTTGTCCATGCCTTAGGTATGCGGGACGCGGCGTTCTCGCGGTGGCAAGATGCGCGTGACGACTCGCTTGGAGCGACGATTTCGGCGTCCGACAAGGCGGGCGGCTATACCGCGCTGACCAAAGCGTTTCGCCTGTTTCTGCAATCAGCCATGCTGGGCCTTGGGGCCTATCTTGTGTTGCAAAACCAACTGACGGCGGGCGCAATGATTGCCGGGTCAATTCTGCTGGGCCGCGCCCTTGCCCCGATTGAGCTGCTGATCGGCCAGTGGCCCATCTTGCAACGGGGCCGCGAAGGCTGGCGCAATCTTGGCGTCCTGCTGGGCGATATCCCCACCGAGGCAACGCGCACCGAGCTCCCCAAACCCAAGGCGGTAATCGACGCACACCAAGTCACAGTCGTGCCGCCGGGCGAACAGCAAGCGGCACTGCGCATGGTCAGCTTTAATGTGCAGCCGGGGCAAGCCGTTGGTGTGATTGGCACCTCCGGGTCCGGCAAATCGACGCTGGCGCGTGCCCTGACGGGTGTGTGGCGACCCGCTGGCGGCAAGATCCGCCTCGATGGTGCTGCACTTGATCAATACGATCCCGACACGCTGGGCAAACACATCGGCTACTTGCCGCAGCGCGTGCAATTGTTCGACGGCACGATCAAAGACAATATCGCGCGCATGTCTGCCACACCAGACGACAGCGAGGTGATCAAGGCTGCCAAACGCGCCGCCGCCCACGAGATGATCCTCAAGCTTCCTGATGGCTACGACACCCGCGTTAGCGCCAATGGCGGGCGTCTTTCAGGCGGGCAAATCCAGCGGATCGGGCTGGCGCGCGCGATGTATGGCGATCCGGTCGTGCTGGTGCTGGACGAACCGAACTCCAACCTTGATAACGATGGTAGCGCTGCCCTGAACCAAGCGATCCGCGTCATGAAGGACGAGGGCCGCGTGGTGTTCATCATGGCGCACCGCCCCGCCGCCATTCAGGAATGCGATACGTTGCTGGTGATCGAAGACGGGGTCGTTCGTGCTTTTGGTCCCAAGGACAAGGTGCTGGCCGACATGGTCAGCAATCACCAGGTCATCAAAAACGCCGCCGGCACAGGCGGGGGTGTGTCATGACCCAGCCACGCAACACATGGTCGGCAAAACGACCGCTATTGATCGGCATTTTGGCGCTTTTCGTGCTTGTTGGTGGCTTTGGCACATGGGCCGTATTGGCGCAGATCACCGGCGCAGTCATTGCCAGTGGCCAGATCGAAGTGGAGCAAAACCGGCAGGTCATCCAGCACCCCGACGGCGGTATCGTTGCCGCTATCCTTGTTAACGAAGGGGACATGGTCGCCATCGGTGATGTGCTAATCCAGCTTGATGCCCAAGACCTGCGGTCCGAACTGGCCGTGGTCGAAGGTCAATTGTTCGAAATCGTCACCCGCCGTGCCCGTTTCGAGGCCGAGCGTGATTTGACCGATGCCTTGGCGTTTGACCCGCTGCTTACCGCAGCAGGCGTTGAAACGACCGAGTTGCGCGCTGGTCAAACGCGCCTGTTCGAGGCGCGGCTAGACTCTGTTGCGCAGGAAAAGGAACAGCTTGCCCGTCGCGGCGGTCAGATCACCAGCCAGATCGACGGGATCCGCGCGCAAGAACAAGCGCTGGCAACACAGCTTGCCCTGATCCAGCAAGAACTCGCCAGCCAGCAAACCCTGCTGGATCGTGGCCTTGCCCAAGCCAGCGGTGTGATGGCCCTGCAACGCGAGGAGGCAGCACTGCGTGGTCAGGCCGGTGAGTTGGTCGCCAATATCGCCCAAGCCGAAGGGCGCATCACCGAGATCGAGATTGAACTGCTCAAACTTGACGCACAGCGCCGCGAAGAGGCAATCACCCGCCTGCGCGACCTGCAATACAACGAGCTGGAACTACGCGAACGCCACCGCACCCTACAAAGCCGCATGGAACGCCTTGATATTCGCGCGCCCGTATCCGGCGTCGTTTACGGAATGCGCGTGTTCGCCGAACGATCTGTCGTGCGCGCCGCAGATCCGCTGCTGTATCTTGTGCCCCAAGATCGCCCACTGGTGATCGCTGCAAAAATCGCACTGACCGACATTGATCAGATCAGCCCACAACAAGAGGTGGCCTTGCGCTTTTCCGCGTTTGATCAACGCGAAACGCCGGAACTATTTGGCCGCGTGAGCCTGATTTCCCCCGATGCATTTCAGGACGAAACAACAGGCCAATCATTCTACCGCGCCGAGATTGTTCTGGCCGAGGGTGAAATCGGCCGCCTCCCCGATGGCTTCGTGCTGATCCCCGGAATGCCCGTCGACGCGTTCATCCGCACTGCACGACGCAGCCCGATTGCATACCTCACCAAACCACTTGCCGACTACTTCGCACGCGCCTTCCGCGAGAGTTGATTGCCCCCACTGCGCGTCCCCGCTAGCTTTGCGCGACTTGACCCCGCAAAGGACGCGCCATGACCTCGACGATCGAAACCCGCCTTGCCGAACTGGGCGTGACCCTGCCCGATGTTCCCGCCCCGCTGGCCAACTATGTGCCGTTCGTGCAGGTCGGCGATATCGTTTATGTCTCGGGCCAGATTTCAAACGGTCCGGACGGGCTGATCAAGGGCGTCATGGGCGATGACATGTCCGCCGAGGATGGTGCCGTTGCGGCGCGCGCCTGTGCGATTAGCCTTTTGGCGCAGGTCCGCGCTGCCTGTGATGGTGATCTGGATCGGCTGGTTAAGGTTGTAAAACTGACGGGCTTTGTCAATTCCACGGCTGATTTTACGGATCAGCCCAAGGTTATCAACGGCTGTTCCGATTTCATGGTCCAAGCACTTGGTGATATCGGTCGCCATGCCAGATCTGCGGTCAGTGCGGCATCCCTCCCCCTTGGGGTGGCTGTCGAAATTGAAGGGATATTCCAGATAAAATGACCCTACCCTCGTCATTCTTTATCCGCCCTATTGCACACCGCGCTTTTCATGACATCAATCGCGCTTGCCCCGAAAATTCACCGGCTGCGTTTGCTGCGGCAATTGCTGGCGGCTATGGAATCGAATTGGATGTGCAATTGTCCAGTGACGGGCAGGCGATGGTTTTTCACGACTACGCGCTTGATCGGCTAACTGACGAGGTCGGCCCCATTGCCCAGCGCAGCGCGGCTGAATTGGGACAGATCGCACTGAAGGGTGGGACCGATACGATCCCGACACTTAGCCAAATCCTGCATCAGGTTGATGGCGCGGTGCCGCTTTTGATCGAACTGAAGGATCAGGATGGCGCGCTGGGCCCAAGCGTTGGTCAGCTGGAAAAAGCAACAGCGCGGGCGCTGGCAGATTATGTGGGCGATATTGCGGTGATGTCGTTCAACCCTCATTCAGTTGCTCTCATGGCGCAGATCGCACCGCATATTCCGCGC
>JBLHNX010000027.1:0-13846 GCA_047622125.1 Paracoccaceae bacterium
GAGCAATTTGAGGGCTCCGCGCACGACGCGCTTGCCCAAAACGAAACCACGGATTACAAAATCCAAACCCGCAAACTCTCGTTATGAATGAGGGAGCCTCGGGGGGCAGGTCATTACTTAACTAGCCACATCCGTTACTCAGCGGCGCAGAGGCGGATCGCTTAAAATGGAGACTCAAGAAGTACCTAAATTATCAATGGGAAGTTAAGCGATCACTTCTTTACGCACCTCCGAAGGGGTTCACGTTCAAGGTCTTATTCAAGCGCTCGATGGTAGTTTGTGTGGTATAAAAATGCGGTAAATACATTTTTTTGGCCATAACAAATATTTATGGAACACGTATAGATGCTTGATTTTCCGCCACAAAACCGCTGGCATTCATTTTTTATAAAGTGAATTGTTAAGCGCCACGATAACTAGCCCCACAATTGGCCCCACAAGCCACGAGCAAGATCTGTTATTGACGCATCACGTGTTTTGACGTTTCATTTTGTAAGAACTCCGCAACTCTGGCCATGATGGCAACAGAGTCTGTTCGAAACACAATAACGCGCATGACGCGCGTTGTTACAAAACTCAAGGTTGAACAGCTATGTCATGTGGGCAGATTAACCTTCCCTTCGACGACGATTCCGAGACATTAGTTGGTGCAAAGACACCATCTTAAGACGTGTTTAGGAATGAAGATGACGAAAATTCCGCCCATTCCACCCCGCACGGCGACCTGCGGAACGCGGCCGTCACACGGCGCAGCCCGCCTGATCTCGAAACCAGGTTGCTGCAACCGTGCGTCCTGTTCCTGTCTGATCAAGACGTAGCAAAGAGCTACGCGCTTTTAAGCGGGTTGTTTGGACCTGTCGCGGTTTGATTGCAGAAATGCTCGGCTTTCTGGGCACGTCCCGTGGCCTCCCTGATTTGGGATGCGGTGGATCAGTGCCGTGTAGAGCGGCCTGAACTGCCAGAGGACAGAACATGGTGTGATTTGGCCTGTTTCAAGTCGCTACCCAGTCCGGGCTGAAGACAACCGGCCCCGCCGATGAATTGCACGGCTGCAGCACCGCATGCGTTGCCTTTGGCAAGGCAGTCCTGCAGCGGCGCGCCCTCTAACCAGCACGTTAGAAAACCGGCGTTGAAGGCATCGCCGGCGCCTGTCGCGTCCAGCACCGTAACCGGTTTGGTGATAGCGGCATGGACCCATCCGTTGCCATCATGCACGCGCGACCCGTCCTCACCGCATTTGATGACGGTGAGGGGGGCACAAGCTTGGGGGATGCCGATCGCTGAGAGTGCCGCAGCTTCGCTTTCGTTGGGCAAGAACACATCGACCTTGGCGATAAGGTCTGCGACATCGGGATCGAATTCATCCTGCCACGCGCAATCTAGTGAGACTGTGATACCTGCGGTGCGCGCGGCGGTCAGCAGGCCAGGGTGGTCCTGCAAGGTGCGTAATTCGCCGATATGTAGATGTGAATAGTCAGCAAGGTTAACTGATCCAAGTTCGGGAATAGCGGGGCCGGCGTTGCGCGTAATGAACGCGCGGTCACCTTCACTTGCGATGGCCACGGTGATTTGTGGGTCAACGCCCGCTATTGCCCGTTGGCAGGCCGTTGCGTCAACGCCATGCCGCGCCATTTCGGTCAGGGCTGTCGTATCAAACGGCGTGGCGGGCAGGCAGGAAAACTGGGTTACGCGATGCCCAAGGGCTGCCAGATTAGCCGCTGTAATAAACGCCCCGCCCCCCGCATGAAGCGACAGGCTTGGCGCAAAAACTTCGGTGCCAAACGTGGGAAGGCGCGGCGCATCGGCAAAGACCAGATCGCAATAGAACCGGCCGGCGCACAGGACCGGTTTGCTCACGTCAGGGCCTCGCCGCTGGCGGCGTCAAAGATGTGCAGGTTTTCAGGGTCAGCGCCCAGTTGCACCGTGTCACCGACTTCGGGCGGGGTGCGCCCGTCAGCCTTGGCGATGACCTCGTCGCCCGCTGTCGTGTCCACATAGATTAACGTTTCGGACCCCAGCGGCTCGCGCACCATGACCGTGCCGTCCATCACTGTGTTGGCGTTGTCTGCGTGCAGATCGTCAGGGCGCACACCCAGCAGTACGGCCCTGTCGCCGCCGTTTTGCAGGGTCGGAACGGTGATCGCCTGACCATTGTCTAGCGTGACGGTTGTGCCGCTCAGCGTGCCAGCAAGAAGGTTCATCGACGGCGCCCCGATAAAGCGCGCCACAAAGATATTGGCAGGTTTGTGGAATACCTCGGCAGGGGTGCCGACCTGCTGGATATAGCCGTCTTTCATGATGACGATCCGGTCGGCCATCGTCATCGCCTCGACCTGATCGTGGGTCACAAAAATGATCGTATTGCCGACGCGCTGGTGCAATTTCTTGATCTCGAGCCGCATCTGCGTGCGCAGTTGGGCATCAAGATTTGATAGGGGTTCGTCGAACAGAAACACGGCCGGATTACGCACCATCGCACGGCCGATTGCCACGCGCTGGCGTTGCCCGCCCGACAACTGGCTGGGCTTGCGATCCAGCAGGTCGACCATGTCTAGGATACCTGCAACCTCTTGAAGGCGTTTCTCTTTATCGGCCTTAGCCATCTTGGACGACCGCAGCCCGAAAGCGATATTTTTCTTGACCGACATATGTGGATAGATCGCGTAGTTCTGGAACACCATGGCGATATCGCGCTCTTTGGGTTCAAGGTTGTTCACCTCTCGCCCGCCGATTTCGATAATACCGCCAGAGACTTCTTCCAACCCGGCGATCATCCGTAGCGCGGTGGACTTGCCGCAACCAGACGGACCGACAATGACCACGAATTCGCCGTCGGCGACCTCGAGCGAGATGTCGTGCAAGACTTTGGTTGCTCCAAAAGATTTCGACAGGTTTCGTAGGGCAAGATTGGCCAAGGGTCAGGTCTCCAGCAATTGGGCGAATGCGGTGGCGCGGGTCTTGTCAGCGTCTAGAACCCGGTGCGTGCGGGTGGCCGCGGTGGCGCGCAGTGCAGCCAGTTGGGTTGTGTATGTGGTTAACGCGGCGTCTAGCGCAGCAGGGGCTGGCCCGCCAATCCGGTCGCGACGCGCGACGAATGTTTCAGGGCTGGTGGCCGTGCGGAACGCGGTTTCATTCATCGTGGGCGCGCGGTTGGTCGCGGTTTGAAATGCTGCAGCAAAGGTCGCGAAACCGTCCGATAGCGGTGCGCCATGAAGGTTGCGCGCCACATTGGCCGCGACCTCGTGCGCTTGTCGGAATGTCAGCCCTTCGTCGCGCACCAGCGTGTCGGCCAGTTCGGTAATCGTAATGCTGGCGGCGTCGGTGTTGCGGCGCACCTTGTCGGCGTTGATCGAACAGGCAGGCAGGAAGGCCGTGAGCAGATCAAGCACACGCCCGCCGCTTTCAAACGCGGCGTATCCGGCTTGCTGTACCTCTCCCTCGCTGTCGTTCATATCCGTAAAGGGCGTGTTGTGCATTGTGTTCACCACCATATCGCAACGGCCGCAGGTGACCGAGGCAAGGTGGCGCATATGTTCGATTGGCACGGGATTGCGCTTTTGCGGCATGATGGAGCTGATCTGCACAAGCGCGTTGGGGACATACAATTGCCCGACTTCAAAGCTGGACCAGAATGCGAGGTCCTGAACAACGCGGCCCAGATGCAGGAATACCAGTTTGACGGCGGAATAAAGGCCGGTGACATAATCGACCGAGGCAATGCAGCCGTAGGAATTTACCAGCGGGCCGTCAAATCCCAGCAGATCGGCCATGCGCGCGCGATCAATCGGAAAGCCAGATGTGGTGATCGCGGCAGCCCCCATCGGGCAATGGGTTAGGTTATCAATGGCGGCAGACAGGCGCACGGCGTCGCGGTTCAAAACCTCGATCATTGCGCCAAGGTAGTGACCAAACGTCGTGGGCTGCGCGGGCTGGCCGTGGGTATAGGCGACAATCAGTGTGGCCGATTCAGCGCGGGCCTTTTTGATCAGCGCATCGGCCAGGGCAGCGACCTGCGCCAACGTATTTTCCGCCCGTAACCGCAGCGCCATTTTGAACAGGGTGTGGTCCATATCGTTGCGGGACCGCGCGGTATGTAGCGCACCTCCGAGGTCACCCAACCGGCGGCGCAACTCGGACTCGACGTAGAAGAAATAGTCTTCGTGTTCGCCAGTGTACTCTAACGCAGCCACATCGGTTTCCGCGTCAATCGCATCCAACGCGTGCGCAATTTTCTGACCATCGGCACGGGGCAAAATGTCCGTCTCGACCAGCATCACCAGATGGGCACGATTGATGGCTGCCATATGCCCCGCGTAGTGGGCTTTCACGCCCTCGAACAGCGGCGCAAGGACTGTGTCCTTGTAGGTCGGATCTGGAAAAACAGATGTATCTGTCATCCCTTCAGCCCCGCCATGACGACACCACGGATGATGAAGCGCTGGAAGATCAGGAACACGACCAGCGTTGGAATTGTGGAAATCGCGGCACCAGTCATGATGAGTTCCCACGCCACGTCGGCCTCGTCGCCAAAGCCCGATAGGCCAACAGGGATCGTATACATGTCAACCGAGTTGGTGACGATCAGCGGCCACAAAAAGGCTGTCCAGTTGCCAAGAAACACAAAGATTGCAAGCGCGGCGAGGGCGGGTTTCACCAGCGGCATCGCCACGGTCCACCAGATTTGCAGCTCGTTCAGGCCATCAATTCGCGCGGCTTCGATGAAATCATCTGGGACGCTTTCAAAGAACTGTTTCATCAGGAACGTGCCAAAAGCTGTCATTAAACCGGGGAACATGATGCCCCAATAACTATCGAGCCACCCAAAGGATTGGGACATCAGATACCACGGGATCACCAACATTTCGGTGGGGATCATTAGGGTCGACAGAATTGCGATAAATATGATCGTCCGGCCCGGAAACCGGAACTTGCACAGGGTATAGCCAACCAGACTGTCAAACAGCAGATTGCAGATTGTCGTGATCGTAGCGATGATCATCGAATTGACGAACCACCAGTAAAACCGCCCGTCTTCAAGGACATAACGGTAATTGTCCAAGGTCGGCTCTTCGGGGATCAGGTTGACGTTGTAAACCTCGTGCGGCCATTTCAGCGAGGTCGATATCATATAGGCCAGTGGCATGACCATGAGGATACCGCCTGCAAACAGCAGCAGCCACCGGATGATCTGGCCCATGTTGCGGGGGGGCTTTGTTGGGGTGGCGGTCAGCAGCGTTTGGGCGCTGGCGCGTGGGGCATCGGCAACCATCTATTCGCTCCTCAGAAGGCGCAGCTGGATCAGCGAAACTATCAATAGAACAGTAAACAGCACCACGGTTTGTGCGGCGGCATAGCCCATATCAAAACCGTTAAAAGCGGTGTCATATATCATTAGCACCAGCGGTTTCGTCGCATTCAGCGGGCCGCCGGGGTTATTGGTGGTCATGTTGAAAACGTGATCAAAAATGCGCAGAAACCCAATGCTTGAAAACACGACGATGAACACAATTGTCGGGCGCAAAAGCGGCAGGGTGATCTGCGTCAGAACGGTGAACCAGCCGACCCCGTCGATCTTGGCAGCCTCGTAATAGCTGGTTGGGATCGCGCGGATGCCGGCCATAAAGATGATCACTTGAAACCCTAGCCCCGCCCAGACGGCGGGGGCCAAAACGGCGGGCAGGGAATTCGTTGTGGAATTCAGAAAGCTGATCTGCGCTATGCCAAAACCGGCCAGAATGTTATTGAACAGTCCGATCGGCACGTCCTGGTAAAACCAGCGCCAGACCCATGCCATTGCCACGGCACTCGTCATGAAAGGCAGGAAATACAGCATCCGCAAGAAGCCGTGCATAAGGCGCAGCTTATCAAGGTGGTAGGCAATTACGAACGACAGCACGAGACTGATCGGCGTGCCAAGCAAAAGATAAACGAACGTGTTCTTGAAGACCTTCCAGAACACCGGATCATTCCAAAGCTTTTCGTAGTTTTCAAGACCTGCCCAAGTGCGGCTGCCCAGCAGGTTCCAGTTCTGGAAGCTGATCAGGATCGCATTGCCGGTCGGGTAAAACCGGATCACGGAATAAAACAAAACAGGCAGCGCCAGAAAGGCCCAAGCCCAGACGATCTGTTTCTGGCGGATGGTCAGATTGCGATACATGAAACGGGCCTGTGTGGAGCGATGTGGCGCTGCCCCGAACGGATGTCGGGGCAGCGCGTTATTGACTTACTCGACGTAGAACTCGTCGAGGATGACTTGCTCGGCCGCGGCGGCGATCGCAAGGCTCTCGGCAGGGTCCATGCCTTCCAGCTGCACACGCTCTACCATTTCGACCAGCACTTGACGCTGCGCGCTCTCGTCCACAAATTTCGTGGTCTGAGCATAGGCCAAGCCGCGAATGAACGGACCAAACATCGGATCGTTGGCGTTCTCTTCGGTCATGCCCACCGAGGGTTTTGCGGGCAGTTCGCCGACCGTGTCGAGCCATACCTGCATCGCTTCGTCAGACACGAGATATTCCATGAACAGGACGGCGGCATCATAGCGTTCGCCCTCGGCCTTGGTGGTGATTGCGTTGACCCAATAGGAGGAATAGTTCGACCGGATGCCGTCCATGCCAGCCGGAAGTTCGGCTACGCCCCATTCCAGACCACGGATATCGGCAAGCGAACCAAGCCGGAACGACCCGTCGATATGCATGCCCGCACGGCCTGCTTTGAACGCCGCTTGCGGTTCGTCCATGAACCCGATCGAGGTCACAGCGTCTTCGGCCATAAACAGGTTGGTGTAGAAGTTAAGCGCAGCAAGGCCGGCCGCGTCATTATAATTCACCGTGCGATAGTCATCGACGTATGGTGTGCCACCATTCTGGCGCACCAAAACCTCGCGCCACCAGTGGTGATCTTGCGCGGTCATGCCCGCGGTCAGACCAACGGTCGTGATGTTACCAGCGCCGTCGCGTTCGGTCAGGGCCGCGGCGGTTGCCACGAGTTCGTCCAGCGTGGCGGGCGGGCCGTCGATGCCAGCGGCCTCGAACAGGCGCGTGTTATAGAACAGCGCAAGGCTGCGTACCGCGGTCGGCAGAGCCCAATATTCGCCGTCGATTTTCATCGCCTGCACCATTGGAAAGAATTCGCTGTCGATCATCGCCGGATCAAACGGATCAGCAGGCAGGGGTTGAATGAGGTCGGCTGCGACGTAGTCGTTCATCCAGCCGTAAAACAGCTGCACCACATCGGGGCCTTCGCCCGCAGGAATTGCGGCGGCAACCTTGGTGCGATAATCGGCATAGGGGAAATGCGTCATGGTAACGGTGATATCCGGGTTCGCGGCCTCGAAATTCTCGATCAGAATTTCCATTGCTTCGACGCGGGCATCAAAGAAATACTGCCAATATTCAATCTCGACGGCGCTGGCGGTGCTGCCAAGCAGGGCCGCCGAAGATGTGAGACTGGCAAGAACCAGACCTTTGATATGCGATTTCATTTTATGTCTCCCATGATGGTGGTAGCCGCCCAGTTTCGGGCGCATGCCCAGAACTAACTCAATTGGATTGATAGTTCAAACGATTTGAGTTAATCCGATCCCATGATCACGCAAACCCTTCAGAAAGGCAGCAATGCCGAACGATCCCGCCACCGAAATCGGCAGGCCGTGCTGGGCCAAGTGCGTGAAGCGGGCGCCATCGGGCGTGCCGAAATTGCACGCGCGCTGTCACTTACCACGCAGACTGTCAGCAACATTATTGCTGAGCTTTCGCGCGAAGGAATGCTGGTTGAAAAGGGGCGGCTGACTGGCGGGCGCGGCCAGCCTGCCATCCAATATGCGCTGAACCCCGAGGGTGGCTTTGCCCTTGGCATCGAAGTGCGACCCGACGCAGTCATTGCGGCCCTGCTTGACCTACACGGGCAAGCCGTGACCACCGAACGGATCGCATTGGGCGACACCCGTCCGGACAGCGTTATGCGGCATGTCGCGGCGCTTTACGGGCGCGCGCTAGACGCGGTGCCAGCGGCCAAAGGACGGATGCTGGGCGCTGGTATCGTAATGCCGGGGCCGTTCGGCGTGACAGGAATTTCGGGAATGGATTCGGACTTGAACGGTTGGCAAGAAGTCGACGCCGAGCAGCTTTTTGCTAACGCCTTGGGTCTGCCAATCGTCGTGAGCAATGATGCTAACGCCGCCGCCATGGCCGAGCGGATCAACGGAGTCGCCAAGGACATTGCGACATTCGCCTACCTTTACTTCGGTGCAGGACTGGGTCTGGGCCTAGTCTACGGCGGCCAGTTGGTACTTGGAGCTTTCGGGAACGCAGGCGAGATCGGGCATCTGCCGATCTCTGCCGATGGACGGAAATTGGAAGACGCACTCAGCCGCTTGTCAGTCCAGCGTCACCTGCAAGCCAGCGGAAAAGACGTTCATGATATTGATGCCTTGGATCAGCTTTTCCAGCGCGGCGATCCCGATCTCATGGCATGGCTTGCCGGTGCCAGCTCTGCCCTTGGCCACGCGATGATGATCGTCGAAAACATCTTTGACCCACAGACCGTCATCGTTGGCGGAGCGATGCCTGATGCAGTTCTTGACTATCTCGTGACCCATGCGCCATTGCCTGATTTATCCGTCTCAAACCGTCTCAAGGCACCGCATCCGCGTTTGATCTGCGGGGCTTCTGGGCGAATGACGGCCACGTTGGGTGCAGCGGCACTGATCCTTAATCGCGCTCTAAGTTCACCCCTTTCTCACGCCCATTAAACGGAGCCCCAATATGCCCCTTTCGGATCAGGCACGGATTGCAAACGAACGGGATCGACCGCGTATCGTTGCGCTCTGGCAGGCATTAACAGCCTTGCAAACCACGGTGTCGTTCATGAACACCGGCGCGCATCCTGACGACGAGGATTCAGCGATGCTGGCGGCCATGCGATTCCGCGATGGTGTCGATATTTCCTATGCCTGTTCGACCCGTGGCGAAGGCGGGCAAAATGACATCGGCATTGAAACCGCCGCTGCCCTTGGCACGTTGCGCACGGCTGAAATGGAGGCCGCCTGCGACCGGCTTGATCTGCGGATGTATTGGCATTCCACCAGCCCCGCCGACACGATCACCGATTTTGGGTTCTCCAAGTCCGGCGTCGAGACGCTGGCCAAGTGGGGCCTCGATCGCACGCTCGCGCGCTTCGTTGATATCATCCGAACCGAGCGCCCCGACATCATTTGCCCCACGTTCTTGGATGTGCCGGGGCAGCACGGCCATCACCGCGCGATGACGCAAGCGGCCCATGACGTGATGACGCATGCGGCCGACCCTGATTTTGTGGGAAGTAATTTGCCCGTCTGGCAGGTCAAAAAGATGTATTTGCCCGCAGTGTCGGGTGCGGGGCAGGCTTATGATGATGATTTGCCGCCACCTCCTACTACGCTGGTAATCCCTGCGAAAGGCCGTGACCCAGTGACGGGCTGGCCCTATGCGCGGATCGGTCAGCAAAGCCGCGCCATGCACGCCACACAAGCCATGGGCCGCTGGGTGCCTGCGGGTGATGACGCGGATATTCCACTGCATTTGGCCCATAGCACTGTGCAGGGGCCGGACGAAAACTTGGCGTCTGGTTTGGCGGTGACACTTCGTGATTTAGACGTTCGCGAAATTGCCGCCGATTTGGCTGCGGCCCAAGACGCATGCGATGGCGCAGTGGCCGCTTTCCCCGATGCGTCACGGGTGCTGTCACAGGCCTGCGCCGCCTTGGCGTCACTACGCGCAGCCAGCTCTCATTGCCCGCCAAGGGCCATGCCAGAGGTTGGCCATAAACTGCGCCGCAAAGACGAACAGCTGGCGCGCGTGATCCATATTGCTGCTGGTGTCCAAGCACGCGGATCTTTGGAAACAGACATCCTGCATCCGACTGATAGCACGGTTTGGTCAAGTGCCGCGACCACTGACGCGGGCGAGGTGATGCTGACCCCGCGGCTTCCCAATGGGTGGTCCCTAGACGATACGACGATCGCGTTAGCCGAGGACGTCGCGATCAGCGACCCCTATCCGCCGGTTTATCTGCCAGGTTTGCCGCGTGCGCCCTGCCTTGAAATTGTCCTTCATGTTCATGGCGTGCAGGTTGTGCAAAGCATCCCGTTCGAGTTGCCACCGATTATCTTGCCGCAACGGTCGGCCGCGCTGACCCCACAGGCCGATGTGATCAACCTTTCCGACACGCGCCGCAGTTTGACGCTGGACGTCAGCGATGTTTCACCGCCCAGCGCCAGTTTAGGGCTGCGCCTGCCGGAAGGGTGGTCCATGAGCCAAGCTGACGGGCAGTTGACCGTTATGCTTCCCGACAACGGACCAGCGGGCCTTTATGATCTATCGCTGACGCTGGACCGGCAGGACGCTGCCAGCGTCACACATATCCGTCGCGATCACATCACGCCGCGCGCTCTGATCCAGCCTGCCACGGCAAAAGTGCGTGTTGTTGCGGCTGATCTGCCCGATGTCCGCGTGGGCTATATCGGCGGGGGCAATGATCGGGTCGGATATTGGTTGGGCCGGATGGGTGTGCAGGTCACGGACTTGTCGCAAGCGGCGCTGACGGATGCGACACTTGCCAAATACGATACGCTGGTGATTGGTATTTTCGCGATGAAGTTCCGCGCGGGCCTTGCCGAGGCGATGGCGCGCATCCACGGGTGGGTGCGGGCAGGCGGCACGCTGGTCACGCTATATCACCGTCCGTGGGACAACTGGGACGCTGCGAAAACAGCGCCTTATATGCTTGAAATCGGCCAACCCTCATTGCGCTGGCGCGTCACGGATGAAAACGCTGACGTCACGGTTCTGGCCCCCGATCATCCGCTGCTGAACACGCCCAACCGGATTACCGATGCGGACTGGGCGGATTGGCACAAGGAACGCGGGCTTTATTTCGCCAAGACGTGGGATGATGCTTATACGCCGCTGGTTGCGATGAACGATGCAGGCGAGGCCCCGCTAAAGGGCGCAATTCTGGCCGCAGATGTCGGCAAGGGGCGGCATATCCACACTTCGCTGATCTTGCACCACCAGATGGAAAAACTGACTGCGGGCGCGTTCCGTCTGATGGCGAACCTGCTTGCAAAACGCGACTGACCCACCCCGTAACGGGGTGTCGGCTGGCTGGCTGCTGGCGGATATGGCTCTCAATATCTGGGCGCTGTCGATCGTTAAGGCGCTGGGGCTGGGATACCCGGCATTCCAATTGGTGTTCCTGCGCGCCGGCGTAGGGTTCGTGATCATGTTGCCGTGGATATGGCGGTATCGCCACGCTTTCATTGGTTTACAAGATTTAGGCTTGCATGCGCTGCGGGTCGCTTTTTCTGCGACGGCGCTGACGGCAAGCTTTTTTGCGATCTCGCGCGTGCCGCTGGCGCTGTTCACCGCCGTTGGCTTCACCCGCCCGATCCTGACGATGATCGCCGCCGCGTGGATACTGCGCGAAGTGATCACCCGCGACCGCTGGATCGCCGCCGTGATTGGGTTCTTGGGTGTGATCATCGCGGTGGACCCGTCCAGCCTAACAGGGGGCTGGGGCTTAGCGGCGCAGGGGCTCGTGGTTGTTGCCGCGACCGGCGCGGTCATCACGACGCGCAGGCTGGTCGCAGCGCCAACCGTAGTGATGATGACATTCTACACCGCGGGTCTTGCATTGATCACCGCGCCGTTCGCCGTGATCGGGTGGCAGCCGGTGCCATCTGGACAGTGGCCAGCGCTGTTGTCAATTGGTGTCTTTGCGCAATCGGCGCAATTTTGCTTTCTGCGCGCGCACCGTTACGGGCAGGCCGGATTCCTTGCCGTTTTGTCCTATGCCAGTTTGGTTTTTTCAACGACAGTAGGCTATCTGATCTTTGACGAAATCCCCCAGCCGCATTTTTGGGCTGGTGCCGCGCTGATCATCACAGCGACACTGTGGATCACGCTGACGCGGCGATGAACGCGCCTATTCTGGCGGCAGGTATTCGCACTCACATCGTGGGGCTTAACGAATGGGCCGCGCTTAACGAATGGGTTGTCGGTTCGGTGCCAGAACGGGATGGTAGACAGGGTGTGGCGTGTTAATTACATCGATAAGGCGCATGCGGCACGATAAAGGGGACTATCATGGCATTTTTGGGTATTGATCTGGGGACATCAGGGCTTCGTGCACTGCTGGTCGATGCAGACGGCACGCCCATTGGCACGAGTGAGCAGCATTACGACGCCGTTCACCCGAAATCAGGTTGGTCCGAGCAGGATCCCGCAGATTGGATCAGCGCCCTTGAGGCCGCGATCACTGCGTTGCGCCAAGACTATCCCGCATTTGCCGCGCTGCGCGGGATTGGCGTTGCCGGTCACATGCACGGCGCAACCTTGCTTGATAAAGACGGTGCGGTGTTACGCCCTTGTATCTTGTGGAATGACACCCGCGCCCATGCCGAGGCGGCGCAGTTGGATCACACGGCGGGCGTGCGCGATCTGTCGGGCAATATCGTGTTTCCCGGCTTTACCGCACCAAAACTGGTTTGGGTTGCCACGCATGAGCCTGACATTTTTGCGCGCACGGCCAAGGTGTTATTGCCTGCGGCCTATCTGAATTACTATCTCACCGGCCGCTATGTGGCTGACATGTCCGACTGCGCGGGCACCTCTTGGCTTGATGTTGGCGCACGCGATTGGTCTGAAGATCTGCTGGCGGCGGGCGGGATGCGGCGCGATCAGATGCCCGACCTTGTCGAAGGCAGTGGTGCGGCAGGTGAATTGCGCGCTGATCTGGCCGCGGCATGGGGCTTGAACGGTACTGTGACCGTGGCTGGCGGTGCAGGAGATAACGCTGCCGCTGCTTGTGGCATCGGGGCCGTGTCCGAAGGGCAGGGCTTCGTGTCGCTTGGCACGTCTGGCGTGGTGCTGGCGGCGCGCGATGGCTATCGCCCCGCGCCCGAAACCGCGTTGCACACCTTTTGTCACGCGATCCCGAACCGCTGGTATCAGATGGGGGTGATGCTCTCGGCGACGGACAGCTTGAACTGGCTGGGGCGGATTACGGGGCAAAAACCACGCGATTTGACGGCCGCTTTGGGCGAGCCATTGCAAGTACCGGGCGATCTGCGGTTTCTGCCGTATCTGTCGGGCGAACGAACACCCCATAACGACGCGGATATTCGTGGAAGTTTCACAGGTATCGGTGCTGAGACCACGCGCGAAGACATGACCCGCGCCGTCCTTGAAGGGGTGGCGTTCGGGCTGCGCGACAGCTTTGAGGCGCTGCGGGCGACAGGTGCAAGCCTTGATCATCTGATCGCCATCGGTGGCGGTACGGGATCGCGCTATTGGCTGACGATGATTGCCACGGTGCTGGGCGTGCCTCTGTCCTTGCCAAAGGGCGGTGAATTTGGCGCGGCGTTGGGCGCGGCGCGGTTGGGCATGGCGGCTGCGTTGGGTGGTGACGCCGAAGCCTTGATGACCCCGCCTGCGTTGGGCGAGGCGATCATGCCAGATGACGCATTGAAACCTGCGTTCGATGCGGCGTATCAGCAGTTTCGTGCGGCCTATGCCGGAATCAAGGCGGTCCAGTAAACAGGCACTTCTTTGACCTGAATCAAAGTCTGATCCGCCACGGCCTGTAAACCTCTGCCAAGCTGCAGGAGAAGTCCCCATGAACTATCAGTCATTTTTTCGCGCCGAGCTGACCCGCCTGCGCGACGAGGGCAACTATCGCGTCTTTGCCGATCTTGAGCGCGAGCGCGGGGCATTCCCCAATGCGACTAATCATGTGGGCGACGCGGTGCGCCAAGTGACGATCTGGTGTTCCAACGACTACCTTGGCATGGGGCAGCATCCTGACG
>JBLHNX010000028.1:0-13842 GCA_047622125.1 Paracoccaceae bacterium
GACCTGCCCACCAACAAAGGTCACAAATTGCATGATCAGCCCATTGGCGCGATGCTGACGCCCCGCAAGCGCGTTGATACGCGCAACGGCGGCTTCATCCAGCGGAATATGCACAGACTCGGGGTTAACAAGTTTCATGTGAGGCAACTCCCATGTCAGGCAACGGAACATTCATTTTCTATAGATTGGGACGCCCAACGTCGATTTCAATCACTGGCCCGTTGAGCTGGCCCGACAACCCCATCCCATGCGCCACTTTGCAGCTCCAACCCCAGGACACGATCAGGGTTGGTCGGGGGCGGCATTTCAACGCCGGTCAGTCGCTTGAAACCAAAGCGCGCATAATACGGCGCATCACCCACAAGCATCAGCCGGTCCCAGCCAAGCGCACGCGCCTCGTCGATCACCGCGCCCATAAGGAACCCACCAAGGCCTTCGCCTTGCCGCGTCGGGTGCACGGCAACAGGGCCAAGCAACAGCGCAGGCAAACCCGCGACCGACACGGGCCAGTTGCGGATTGCGCCGCCGACAATCCCGCCTTCGCGTGCGACGAAACAAAGGGCCGCGACAGGTGCCACGCCTTCGCGCAGACGATAGGACGACAGTGCTTCGCGGCCAGGCGCAAAGCTGAGGTCGAAGAGGGCTTCAACCTCCCACCAGTCTTCATCTGTTTCGATCGCGATTTCCATGAGTCTCGTTGAACCGTTGTTTTGCTTTCATTGCAAACAGGTTATGTCTACCCAAGTCATGAAAACACCCGTGCCACCGTGTGGGTTAAACCGGAAATTCATATGTTCTACCAGCCTGACCAAGGCCACGGCCTGCCCCACAATCCCTTTAGCGCCATCGTGTCACCACGCCCGATTGGCTGGATTTCGACCCGTGGGGCTGATGGTGTGGACAACCTAGCGCCCTATTCGTTTTTCAACGCCGTAGCCTATGAGCCGCCGCAGGTGATGTTTGCGAGCACTAGCGCCAAGGACGACCGTGGCGACACCAAGGACAGCGTGGTCAATATCCGCGAAACAGGTGTTTTTACAGTAAATATCGTCGAATATGGCATGCGCGATGCGATGAACCGCACCAGCAGGGCATGGCCTTGCGACATCGATGAATTCACTGATGCCGGCCTGGAAAAGGGGCAATGTCAGACGATTGACTGCGCCTATGTGGCCGCTGGCCCCGCTGCGCTGGAATGCAAATTGACCCAGATCGTGAAACTGGCGGGTGCTGCGAATTTTGTGGTCTTTGGCGAAGTAACGGGCGTGCATCTGCGCGATGATTGCCTGATTAACGGGCGCTTTGACGTGACGCGGTATGCCCCCCTCGCCCGCCTTGGTTACAGCGACTATACAGCCGTGCGTGACGTTTTTGGCATGATCCGCCCCGGCGACACATCACCCTAAGGGCACGCGCCGCCGCACAGAATTAATGCCCGCCGATGATGCCCGTGCGCACCGAATAATCGGCAGCGATTTCGTAGTCAGGATCGTCATCGCTATCGACCATCAGGTGGCCCGCTTTGGATAGCAGCTTGTGACAATCGCGCGACAGATGGCGCAACTGGATCTGCTTGCCTGCATCTTCATAGCGCAGGGCAATCGCCTCGATCGCCTGAAGTGCTGAATGGTCCACCACACGGCTACGGTTAAAGTCGATGATCACTGTGTCGGGATCATTTTCAACGTCGAAAATCTCGTTGAAACCGTCTGTTGAGCCAAAGAAAAGCGGCCCTTCTATTTCATAAACCTTGGCGCCCTTTTCGGTCGCGCTTTCACGAGTCACTGCATGGATGCGCTGCGCGTTGTTCCACGCATAGGCCAGCGCAGACACGATCACACCGACAACGACAGCCGTGGCCAGATCGGTCCAAACCGTGACAACCGTCACCAGCACGATGACAAAGGCATCCGTCAGCGGCACTTTGCGCAGGATCGTCAGCGAGTTCCAAGCGAAGGTGCCGATCACGACCATGAACATCACACCGACCAACGCAGCCAACGGGATTTGTTCAATCAGGCCACTGGCGAACAGAATAAAGCTCAGCAGGAACAGCGCTGCGACAATGCCAGCAATACGCGTGCGTCCACCGGATTTCACGTTGATCATCGACTGACCGATCATCGCACAGCCCCCCATGCCACCAAAGAAGCCAGTGATCGTATTGGCAAGACCTTGGGCGATGCATTCCTGACTTGCGCCACCGCGCTTGCCAGTCATTTCACCAACAAGGTTCAGCGTAAGCAGGCTTTCGATCAGGCCAATCGCCGCCAAAACCACTGAAAAGGGTGCAATAATCCACAGTGTTTCAAGGTTGAATGGGGCCAGCATATCGCCATAAATCCCCACGCCACCTTCGCCACCAAAGCTAAAGGGCATGTGGAACGGCGGGAACGTGCCACTAATCGAAGCAAGATCACCAACGCGTGGCACATCAAGCCCCAGTCCGATGACCAGCACAGCCACAATGCCAATGCCAGCAAGCGGTGCAGGGATCAGTTTGGTGACCTTTGGTGTAGCCCAAATGATCGCCATCGTCAGCGCTACGAGCCCCAGCATCAAGAACAGCGGCAGCCCCGACAGCCATTCGCCATTTGCCATGCCATGACCGGCACCTTCGGCAGAACCGGACACCTGAAACTGGCCCAGCTGTGCGAGGAAAATCACGATCGCAAGCCCGTTCACAAAGCCCAACATCACCGGATGCGGCACAAGGCGAATGAACCTGCCCCAATGCATAAAACCGACAAACAACTGGATCAAACCCATCAGAACGACGGTCGCAAACAGATATTCGACGCCATGCAGCGCAACAAGGCTGACCATCACAACGGCCAAAGCACCGGTTGCACCCGAAATCATCCCCGGACGACCACCAATCAGGGCGGTGATCAGGCCAACGATAAAGGCCGCGTAAAGCCCCACAAGCGGATGCACACCTGCCACAAAGGCAAAGGCGACGGCCTCGGGAACAAGGGCAAGGGCGACGGTCAGGCCCGACAGAACCTCGATCCGCAGGACCGTTGGCGTCAGCCCCTTGGTGGTCGGTTTCAGATCGTGGGCGTCAAGACGTTCGGCAAAGGCCGCGAGCATCGCTTTGGGCAAAGGAGTCACCTGTTTATGGGATTTTCCAACCACCTAACGGGCACGCGGCGCAATGTCACGTCCCAAGGCGGCCCGAATGCGCGGTGTTGCCCGCATCACACGGCAGTTTCCGCCGCCACGCACTTTCCATTCCTGCGGATGCGGGCCAAACTGCACCCATTCTACGCCAGCGCGGAGCCAGCCCATGCCCAAAACCATCATCGGAGTAATCGGCGGGTCTGGTGTTTATGACATCGCCGGACTGGACGGCGCGACGTGGCAATCTGTGCACACGCCATGGGGCGACCCATCAGACCAGATTTTGACCGGAACGTTGGACGGCGTAGATATGGCGTTTTTGCCGCGCCACGGTCGTGGCCATGTGCATTCCCCCACGACCGTTCCGTATCGCGCCAATATCGACGCCCTAAAACGGCTTGGCGTCACAGATGTGATCAGCGTCAGCGCCTGCGGGTCCTTCCGCGAGGACATGCCGCCAGGCGATTTCGTGATCGTCGACCAGTTCATCGACCGCACATTCGCGCGCGAAAAATCATTTTTCGGGACCGGCTGTGTGGCGCATGTGAGCGTAGCCCATCCAACCTGTTCGCGGCTTGGTGATGCCGTCGCAACCGCCGCGGCCAAAGCCGGTATCCGCGCCCACCGTGGCGGCACCTATCTGGCAATGGAGGGCCCGCAGTTTTCATCCATCGCCGAATCCAGAATGTATCGGGCTTGGGGATGTGACGTGATCGGCATGACCAACATGCCCGAAGCCAAACTCGCTCGCGAGGCTGAACTTTGTTATGCGTCAATCGCTATGATCACCGACTTTGATAGCTGGCATCCCGACCACGGCGCGGTTGAAATCAGCGATATCATCGCCACCCTGGGAGCAAATTCCGCAAACGCGCGCGACTTGATCAGCCATCTGCCTGCGCTTTTGGGCGCGGCGCGCCACACCTGCACCAGCGGCTGTGATCACGCATTGGAGCACGCGATCATGACGCCACCAGACAAGCGTGACCCTGTACTTTTGAAAAAGTTGGCAGTCATTGCTGGACGCGTGTTGTGAAATATCTCGCGGTCCTGTTGATGCTGTTCGCCTTTCCCCTAAGGGCGCAAGAATTCATCGCCAGCAATGGTCCCCTCACGGATGAGGATTTCTATCGCACGGTGGCCTGCGGCGCGCGCCCCGGCGGGTCGTGCCAATCGCCGATCGTGCGTTGGGCATCGCCCCGCGGACGGCAAATTATCGTCGGCTTTGATCCGGCTCCACCCGGGTTTCCAAGCGATTTGCAAGAAACGCTTTCGCAATCGCTTGATCGCGCGATCCAGCAGCTGAACAATGCGACAGACGCGATCCAATTGCGCCGTCGCGATAAGTCAGGCTCGGCTGATATCAGTATTATTCTGCGCAACATCGTTTCTGGCGATCAGATCAGCGGGCTTGGTATTTCCGAACTGGAAGGTGTCCCGATCGGTGCCGCCATCGTGCAAGTCTGGTGGAACGGCGCCCTTGAAATCACTGATGCGGTCATCGTTATGGCCCGCGATATTCCCTTGGACGAGGCCGACTCGATCATGCTCGAAGAACTGACCCAAGGGCTTGGCCTACTTACTGATATTCGCAATCCGTTTTACGACACCCGCTCGGTCTTTTCGGAAGACTCTAACTCTGTGCGCAAACTTGGCCCCCAAGATCGCATGGCCGTGGCGCGACACTATGCATCCCAAAATTAACCTGCAGGACACCCCATGAAAACCGTCAAAGACTACATCCGCACGATCCCCGATTTTCCGCATGCGGGCATCATGTTCCGCGATGTGACCACCCTGTTCGCGGATCCGCGCGGTTTTCGGATTGCTGTGGACCAGCTTTTGCACCCCTATGCGGGCGCGGACATCGACGTTGTAATCGGGCTCGAAGCGCGCGGCTTTATCCTTGGGGGTGCCATCGCGCACCAACTTGGCAAGGGCTTCGTGCCGATCCGCAAAAAGGGGAAACTGCCCGGAAAGACAATCGAGCAAGCCTACGCATTGGAATACGGCGAGGCAGTGATGGAAATGCACGATGACGCGCTTGAAGCCGGCACGAAGGTTCTTTTGGTCGATGATCTGCTGGCGACAGGTGGCACTGCCGAGGCAGGTATCAAGCTTATCGAACGTCTTGGAGCGCAGGTGATCGGTTGCGCTTTTGTCATCGATCTGCCCGATCTGGGCGGGCGCGCGCGCCTCGAGAGCCTTGGCATGGAGGTGCACGCGCTTTGCGCCTACGCGGGCGACTAGCGCGGCCCCAAAAACGTTTCGCCCGTGGTTAATGAGGGCCTCCGGCGGAAGTTATTTTGGAAGAAAAAGCACGGCCAAATGCGCCCCACCCCCGTTGTCCGCTACAGACTGACGGTTTTGCCGTCCGGTGGGTGGGGCGGCTTTTCTCTTCACGGCAATCATCTCTTCAGCCTTTACCGCAATTCAATCCTGCGATGGCTTGATTAAAATGTCGTAAATTCCGGCTTTTTCTTCCAAAATAACTTCCGCCGGAGGCGTCACCGATCGCGACGCAGAACAGCGCCGGGGTTCATGATACCGTCCGGATCAAGGGCCGCTTTGATCGCCCGCATCATCGCCAGCTTGGCCGGATCGCCATAGCGTTCCAGATCATCGACCTTAAGCCGCCCGATCCCGTGTTCAGCGCTGACCGACCCACCAAAGCTGTGCGCCAGGTCGTGCACAGTTCTCTTGACGACGTCGCGGCGATCGCGGAAATCATCTCGCAATTCGCCGCGCGGCGGGAAGACGTTGTAGTGCAGGTTTCCGTCACCTAGATGGCCAAAGCAGTTGATCCGAAACTCGCCCAAGGCCGCAAGTGCGCGCCCGCCCTGTGCAATGAACTCAGGAATGCACGAGAGCGGGACCGAAATATCATGCGACGAAATTGATCCGATCCGGCGGTTCGCCTCGGGGATGCTTTCGCGCAATGTCCAGAAAGCGGCCCGCTGTGACAGTGACTGGGCGATCACGCCGTCACTGACCAGACCTGCGTCATCGGCTGCGGCGTAAAGATCGCCAAGGGCTGCATCTGGCGACAGCCCACGCGGCAAGCCTACGTCGATCAGCACCATCCAATCGGGTTGATCGGCGAAGGGCATGACGATCTCTGGTCCGACCTCGCGCAGAAAATCCGGCCCTTGGCGGTGCATCAACTCAAACGCTGAAATCGTATCGCCCAAGTGTTCGCCGGCAAGGGCGAGCAAATCAAGCGCGGCCTGCGGCGAGGGCACAGCAAAGATCGCCGCGCCAACTTCGGCGGGCACCGGCACAAGGCGCAGTGCGGCAGCGGTAATCACGCCCAATGTTCCTTCGGCGCCGATCATCAGATCACGCAGATCATAGCCCGTGTTATCCTTGCGCAGCCGTGTCAGCCCGTTCCACACCGAACCATCCGGGCGCACCACTTCAAGACCCAAACACTGCGCGCGCGCATTGCCATAACGCAGCACATTCACACCGCCCGCATTTGTCGACAGCAGCCCACCGATCCGCGCCGAGCCTTCGGACGCAAGCGAGAGCGCAAACATCCGGTCCACGCCGGCCGCGGCGCGCTGCACATCTGCCAGGATCACGCCCGCATCCACAACCATCACATTTTCGCTGGGATAGATGTCGCGGATTACCTTCATGCGCTCAAGCGACAAGATCACTGGCGCAGGACCATCCGATTGCAGCTGTCCGCCGACCAATCCGGTGCCGCCACCATAAGGCACCACGCCAATCCGCGCCGCCGCGCAGGCCCGCACAATCTGCGCAACCTCACGCGTGCTGGATGGCGCAAGCACAAGCCCCTGCCCGGTCCAACGTCCGCGAGGTTCGCTTAGGTAGGCGGCAGTGTCGTCGCGAAACGTGGCGGCGGGTAACTCCCCGCGCAGTTGCGCTTCAAAATCCGGTGTCACCGCATTGAGCATTTTACCTCACCCCGCATCAGTCTTGCCGCGCCGGTCACTGCGCAGATTGGCGTAGAGCACATGATTGCGCCAGCGCCCGTCGATCTGCAAATAACTTTGGGCGACGCCTTCGTATTTATAGCCGCATTTTTCAAGCAAGCTACGTGAGGCGGTGTTCTCGGGCAGGCAACCAGCCTCGATCCGGCTCAGGTCGAGCGCGTGAAAGGCATGATGCACAAGGCCTTGGATCGCCTCGCGCATATAGCCCTGCCGCGCGAAATCTGCGCCAATCCAATAGCCGGTCGTGCCAGCCTGCGCGGGTCCGCGCCGGATATTATCAAGCGTGATCGCCCCAAGAAGCGTGTCATCTTCGCGCCTAATCAAAAACAGCGGCACCGCGGTGCCGCTATTGATAGACCGCTGTGCCCAATACACACGGTTGGTAAAACTCCTACGGCTGAGGTGATCCTTGGCCCATGCAGGTTCCCATGGGGATAGGAAGTCAAAACTTGCCTGTCGCAGTGCAGTCCAAGAGCGAAAATCCCCATGTACCGGCGGGCGCAACGTCAGCCGCTCGGTCTCAATCCGGACTTTGCGTCTTGGGCGTAGCATCAAGCGGCGAGCCTTTCACGTAGTTCGGCAAGGCGTGGTGCGGATTGGCTTGGGCCATAGATCGTCAGGGCTGCGCCCGCGTTGACCGCCATATTGGCAGCAAATCCTTTGACGTCGCCGGTTGTAACCGCATCAATCCGCGCGACCGTTTCTTCAAGCGTCGGCACGCGGCCCCAGATCGACACCAAACGTGCGAGACGTTCGGCGCGACTTGACGGGCTTTCGAGCCCCATTAGCAATCCCGCCTTAAGCTGGGCGCGGGCGCGCGCGACTTCATCGGCGCGCATGTCATCGGCGCTGCGCTTTATCTCGTCCATCGTTATTCCGGCCAGATCGCCGATCTGGTCCGCTGACGTGCCCGCATAGATCGTGGTCATACCTGAATCCGCATAGGCCCCTGCCTGCGCAAAGATCGTGTAGCAAAGGCCGCGCTTTTCACGCACTTCTTGAAACAATCGCGACGACATCCCGCCACCCAATGCGGTGGCATAGATCTGCGCTGTGTAAATCTCGGGGTCGTTATAGGCCGGTCCCTCAAGCGCGAGGGCAAAGTGGACCTGTTCCAACGCTTTGACCTCGTGACGTTCACCGCTCTGAAAATTCGCAGGGACAATCAACGCCTGCGCAGGGCCGGCATCAAGGTGCCCGAACAATTCCTCGGCGCGGGCAACGATCGTGTCGTGATCGACAGCACCTGCCGCCGACAAGATCATTTGCGCAGGCTGGTAGTTGGTGCGCACAAACTCGGACAGATCGGCCCGATTAAACGAGCTGACGCGTTCAGCTGGACCAAGGATCGTGCGACCAAGGGGCTGATCGGGATAGGCGACCTCTTGCAGCCAATCAAAGATAATATCGTCGGGGGTATCAAGCGCCTGCCCGATTTCTTGCAGGATCACGCCGCGCTCGACCTCGATTTCGGCGGGGTCAAAAACGGGGTTCAGCAAGATGTCGGAAATAACTTCGAGCGCGAGCGGCACATCGTCTTGCAAGACGCGCGCGTAATAAGCCGTCATCTCGCGCGAGGTATAGGCGTTGATATAACCACCCACATCTTCGATGGCTTCCGCGATCTGCAATGCGCTGCGGGTCTTGGTGCCTTTGAACGCCATATGTTCAAGGAAATGCGCGATGCCGTTTTGTTGCAACGTTTCGTTGCGCCCGCCCGCGTTGACCCAAATCCCGAGGGACGCGGATTTTAAGCCGGGCATATGTTCGGTGACAATCCGCAGACCGTTGGACAGTGTATGAAGTTGGACGCTCAAGCGGTGATCCGTTCTTTGATAAGGGCTTGCAATGCGGGCAAATCGTTGGCGACGCGCGTGACCCGTTCGTCACGCTCGAATAGATCGGCCATATGTGGTGGAAGTTGCGGGCGTGTGCCAGTGGCTTGTTCAACGGCATCGGGAAACTTTGCCGGATGCGCGGTGGCCAGCGTGATCATTGGTGTGGCGCCAAGGTGGTCATGGGCCACGCGCACGCCGACAGCCGTGTGCGGGCAGAACACTTCGTTGGAGACGCCGACCTGTCCGCCGATTGTGGCAAGGGTTTCGTCTTCGGACACGCTGCCGGATGCAAAGGTATCGCGCAACATCTGATAGGCCCCCTGGCTGATCTTGAACCCGCCTTTGGTCTTTAGGTCATCCATCTGCTGCGCGACAACTTCGCCATTTTGCCCATAGGCATAAAACAGCGCCCGTTCGAAATTGGACGACACCTGAATATCCATCGACGGGCTGATAGACGGCGTGACACCCTGTTTGATCTGCTCGCCCGTTTGAAGGGTGCGGTGCAGGATATCGTTCTGGTTCGTGGCGACGATCAGTTGTTCAATCGGCAGGCCCATTTCTTTGGCGATATAACCCGCGAAAATGTCGCCAAAATTGCCCGTCGGCACGGTGAAGCTGACCTTGCGGTGCGGCGCGCCAAGGCTGACGGCGCTGCTGAAATAGTAAACCACCTGCGCCAACACACGGCCCCAGTTGATGCTGTTCACACCTGCCAAACGCACCTCGTCGCGGAAATCGAAATCGTTGAACATGTCCTTCAAGGCAGCTTGGCAATCGTCGAAATCGCCATCGACGGCGAGAGCATGAACATTCGCCTCGCTTGGCGTTGTCATCTGGCGGCGCTGCACTTCGGAAACACGACCATGCGGGAACAGAATGAACACATCGACGTTAGACAGGCCCCTGAAGGCCTCAATCGCCGCCGATCCGGTATCGCCGGACGTCGCGCCAACAATCGTGATCCGATCACCGGACCGCGAAAGTGCAGCTTGGAACATCTGGCCGATCAACTGCATCGCAAAATCTTTGAAGGCCAGCGTTGGCCCGTGGAACAATTCCAGTAGGAAGTGATTGGGGGCAAGTTGGACCAATGGCGCGCGGGCATCGTGGCCAAATCCGCCGTAAGCCGCATCAATCAGCGCGCGGAATTCGGCGTCCGTAAAGGTATCACCGATAAACGGGCGCATCACGGTGAAGGCGATATCCTCGTAGGACTGTCCGGCCATCGCAGCGATCTGTTCCGCGCTGAGCGTCGGAATGGTCTCGGGCACATAAAGCCCGCCATCGCGCGCCAATCCCGTCATCATCGCCTGTTCAAACGTCAGCTTGGGCGCTTGCCCACGGGTTGAGATATACTGCATCTCTTAGTCCTTCTGGCGCAGGGTGCGCGTAATAAGAAACATGGTCATGACCGCCCAGACAAAAGCGAGCAGGAACCATGTAATCGCATAGTTAAGGTGGTCGTTCTTGATCGTGCTCGTGTCAACGGGCAATGGCGTTAGCCGCGGGTCCAGTCCCGATCCGTTGTTCAAAACCACCATGATTGGATCCGTCCCCAGCGCGGCAGCCATTGCCGTGATATCGCGGGCAAACCAGATATTCTTGGGCAGGTCCGGGTCGGGCGTCGACGAATTCCTATCATCTGGCCAGATCAAATTGCCGGTAATTGTTATCGCCGATGTGGCAGGCGCAAGGGACTTGTCCTCAAGCGCAAGCAAACCTTGGTCGAGTAGAATGCGGCGGCCATCGTCCGTGTCAAAGCCCGAAATGACGCGATAGCCGGTGCCCGCCGCTGTGCCTGAAACCAAGACGTGCAGTTCTGCGCCAGTGGGCGTGCCCGACAGGGACACCGCGCGGTATTTGTCACTAGCCTCGTCCACGTCGACCCGAAGCGGAATAGGTGCTGCAGCAATGCGCGCGTCGATTTCGGCCAGAACACCCTGTTTCCATGCCAGGCGGTCAACCTGCCAGAACCCAAGATAAAGCAGAACGGCAATGCCGCTGAGACCGAGGACGATAGGGAAGATCAAGCGACGCATCAAAAGCGCTCCGGATTTGACGTGCGAAACGCGCGAGGTGTCTCGCGCGTCTCAGGTCTTGTGTAATGCCGTCAGTGGGTCAACCCCTTGCGGGCAACCTTAGCCGCCCCAGACGTAGATCGAGGCAAACAGAAACAGCCAGACCACATCAACAAAGTGCCAGTACCATGCAGCCGCTTCGAACCCGATATGCTTTTCGGGGGTAAAGTGACCCGCATAGACGCGCATCAGGCAAACGAACAAGAAGATCGTGCCGATGACAACGTGGAAGCCGTGAAAGCCTGTCGCCATGAAGAAGTTCGCGCCATAAATGTTGCCCGCAAGGCCAAAGGCCGCGTGGCTGTATTCATAGGCTTGGAACACCGTAAAGATCGCACCAAGCGCAATCGCGAGGATCAGGCCTTGCTTGATATCACGGCGGTTGTTTTCATGCACCAGCGCGTGGTGTGCCCATGTGGCAGCAGCGCCCGAACACAGCAGGATCAGCGTGTTCATCAGCGGCAAGTGCCACGCATCAAATGTTTCGATCCCAACAGGCGGCCATGGGCCATCAATTGCAGGGCTTTGTGGGCCCATCGGATACATGGCGTGCTTGAAAAAGCTCCAGAACCAAGCGGCAAAGAACATCACTTCGGACATGATGAACATGATGAAACCGTACCGCAGACCAATGCGCACAACCGGCGTGTGATCGCCAACTTCGCTTTCAGTGATCACGTCAGACCACCAGCCATACATGCAATAAAGCACGCCGGCGAGGCCGATCAGGAACATCCACGGGCCGCTATCCTGCATCCAGACGACGCCGCCAAACAACATGACAAACGCGCTCACCGCTGACAAAAGTGGCCAGATAGAGGGATTCAGAATGTGATAGTCGTGGTTCTTTTCGTGCGCCATGTTGGTCTTCCTCTGTCCCAAGTCTGGGGCCCATTACTTCGGGCTTTGTGGTTAGTTCAATTCTATGGCGGGTGTATTCGCCGGTGTCAAAGGTGCAAGTGCGGCCTGCGCATCATCTTCTGGCAGGTCGATCTCGTAGAATGTGTAGCTCAGGGTGATCGTGTGGACATATTGCCCCTCGCGGTCGGTCACGATGGCAGGGTCCACAAAGAAGGTCACAGGCATCAACGCGGTTTCACCCGGTTGCAGCACTTGTTCGGTAAAGCAGAAGCAGTCGATCTTATCGAAAAATCCGCCCGCCTCGTAGGGGGTGACGTTATAGGCGGCCTGTCCGGCAACGGGACGATCTGTCGGGTTTGTCGCCTCGTAGAACGCCAGCCCCGTTTCGCCAATGCGCAGGGTCATCTCGCGCTCGACGGGTTGGAATGTCCACGGCATGTCCCGCTCAAGGCTCGCGTCAAAGCGGATCGTGATCGTTTGATCCAGAATGACATCGCTACCGGCTTCGGCGATGTTCGTCGCACCGCCAAACCCCGTGACGCGGCAGAACCAGTCGTAGAACGGCACTGACGCCCAAGCCAAGCCACCCATAAGCAAGACGACAGAAACCGTCTGAACCACTGTACGACGCGGGCCCTGAAGGCGCGGAAAGATCATTGTGCGACCTCATCTGCGCTGGGAAGTGGTTCAAGCTGTGGACGCGCCACGTGGTCAAATCGCTCCATCTGGGCAATGTTTGGCAGGTTGAGAACCTTGACGACCGTCAGGCCGAACACGATCGCAATAAAGCCAAGCAAGATTACCAGCATCCCCATGTTACGCCCACGACGGCGCGCGTGGATTTCATGTTCAACATGCAGCGCCATTACCAGCCACCCAATCCCCAAGGCCGCAACGCGGCCTCGGCCAAAAGCGCACCAAAGTGCAGGAACAAATAGTAAAGCGAGATCTTGAATGTGTGCTTTTCAACGGCGTAATTGTCGGCGTCGGCCTGCGCATCATTGCGTTTGAAAATGTCGTAACAGCCCTTCAGGAACCACGCATTCAACACCAGCGCAGTCACCAGGTAGATCGGTCCGCCGATCGAGGTAAACGCAATGCCCAGCGCCACAGGCACAAGGCAAATCATATAGGCCATGATGTGGTTGCGGGTCACACGTCGGCCATGGGTTTCGGTCAGCATCGGCACGCCAGCATCGCCGTAGTCGGTCTTTACGAACAGGGCGAGCGCCCAGAAATGCGGAGGAGTCCACATCAAGATCAGTGCAAACATCAGCACGCTTTCCAGCGATACGCCGCCCGTGGCCACAGCCCAGCCGATCATTGGCGGGAAAGCACCTGCCGCACCACCGATGACGATGTTTTGCGGCGTCGCGCGTTTCAGCCACATCGAATAAACCACAGCGTAAAAGAAGATCGTGAAGGCCAGCAGGCCAGCCGCAAGGAAATTGGCCGCAAGCGCTAGCAGGACCACCGCAAAACCGGACAATGTCAGCCCAATCGCCAGCGCCTCGCCCGGTTGGACACGGCCCGCCGGGATCGGGCGGTTGGCGGTCCGCTTCATCAGGACGTCGATATCGGCGTCCCACCACATATTCAGCGCGCCCGACGCACCGGCACCAACCGCAATGCAAAGCACCGCAACAAAGCCGATGAACGGATGCACAGCAACTGGCGCGACCAACAGACCCACAAGGGCGGTAAACACCACAAGCGACATGACACGCGGCTTTAGCAGGGCAAAGTAATCGCCCATCTGCGCTTCATATTGCTTGGTTTCTGGCAGGCTTGCGTCTGTCATGTTGGTCCTCAAAAGGTGGTGGGCTGAAAACCCACCCTACGGGGGAGTGCGATAGGGTGGGATTAAACCCACCCGTCACATTAGGCAGGAAATTCTTCCTGCGCACCGGCCAGCCACGCATCATAAACCTCTTGGCTCACGACTTTGACGGTGATCGGCATATAGGAATGGTCCTT
>JBLHNX010000029.1:0-13653 GCA_047622125.1 Paracoccaceae bacterium
AAAGGCACACCCAACACCGGCGATGCCGCCACCGCCGCGCCAAAGCCGCGTCTTTGACATGCGCGCAGGGCCAACAAATCTGATCACCGATGTGGCGGGCTTACGGGTCGGCAATGCTCAGGACGACGCGTTAAAATCCGGCGTCACGGTCCTCTTGGGTGGCAAGCCATTCACCGCTGGCGTGCACATCATGGGCGGCGCACCCGGCACGCGCGAGACCGACTTGCTATCGCCCGACAAGACTGTCGAACAGGTCGACGCACTGGTGCTTTCGGGCGGGTCAGCCTTCGGCCTTGATGCTGCCTCGGGCGTGATGGAGGGCTTGCGCGCGATGGGCCGTGGGTTTGCTGTCGGCGACCTGCATGTGCCGATTGTGCCCGCAGCAATCCTGTTTGACCTACTCAACGGTGGCGACAAAAGCTGGACCACGAACCCCTACGCCTCACTTGGCCGCGCAGCCCTCGATCAAGCGACCATCGCATTTCCGCTTGGCACGGTCGGCGCGGGCACAGGGGCCACCACCGCGACCCTGAAAGGCGGTCTTGGTTCCGCCTCGGTCGTCCTTCCTTCCGGCCATACCGTCGGTGCGCTTGTCGCAGTCAACGCGCTTGGCACGTCCACCGTCGGCGACAGCCCGCATTTCTGGGCTGGCCCATGGGAGATCGGCACGGAATTCGGTGGACGCGGCGCGGCGATCAGCTATCCGCGTCATATGCCGCCCACGAAACTTGGCGGTGCAACCACCATCGCAATCCTGGCCACCGATGCAGCCCTAACCCAGGCACAATGCAGCCGTTTTGCCACCGCCGCGCACGACGGTATGGCCCGGGCCTTGGTCCCCAGCCACACGCCAATGGACGGTGATCTGGTGTTTGGCATCAGCACGGGCGCAATCCCGTTAAGCCACGCAGCCCACGACACGCTCGCCCTCGGCCACGCCGCTGCTACCTGCCTTGCCCGCGCGATCGCGCGCGGCGTCTATCACGCAACACCCGCCCCCAACGACCCCCTTCCCACGTGGTCGATGCAGCACGACACCTAAGCCTTCTCATCTTGCCGAAAATATCCCGGGGGAAGTCGCTTGCGACGGGGGCAGCGCCCCCAACACCCTAACCAAGCAATGCCGCGACCAGATCACTGTCGCCATCCGCCAATCCGTCAATCACATCGAAATGGTGCCGTCCGGTTTCAATCACCAGATCACTGCGCCACGCGTCCGCCAGCCCCTTGGCTTGCGCAATAAACACAGGCCGTTCATCCGCACCGACAAAGACAGTTACAGGGGCGGCAGGGGCCGGACATAGAACGGGGCTTTGTGCCCGCGCTTCGGCCTCATCCAGCCGCAAAGTCTCATTCATGCTGGTGCGTAACAACGGGACCAGATCAGCAACGGGCGAAATCGGAACGATCCGCGCAATTCTCTCCCGCGCGGCCAATTCAACATCGCGACAGCCCATCCGCGCCACCAGATGGCCACCTGCCGAATGACCGCACAGGCGCAACGGCAACCCCGCAAACCGCGCGGCCACTTGATCAACCAATCCAGCTATCCGGCGGGTGATGCCGGAAATTCGAATTTCCGGACACAACGGATAGGACGGGATTACAACCGCCCAGCCATGCGCTAACGGGCCAGTCGCCAGATGCGACCAGAACGACTTGTCCAAGGCCATCCAATAGCCACCATGAACAAACACAACCACGCCCTTTGGCGCACCATCGGGCAGGAACAGGTCAAACACCTCGCGCGGACCCGCGCCGTAAGGCTGATCCACCGCGCAATCCGCCGTGTCCCGAAATGCTGCCGCAAGTGCTGTCCAACGATCAGGGAACTGGTCACCATCGGCAATATAGGCCCCATTGGCATAAGCGTCATCAAGCTCCATCTACGATCCTCCCGTGCATGACCCATGGACTTTGCCAACCGCATGAGTATCTGTGTCCCAAATCTTTTAGGGAGGCTAGCATGCTTGACCAGACGACCAACCTCAAATCACTTCTAAAGCGGCCCGATCTTTTGTGCGAGAAGGCCTTTGTGGGCGGCGAATGGGTCGATGCCAAAGATGGCAAAACATTCGACGTGGTGAACCCTGCGCGCGGCGACGTGATCGCCAAAGTAGCAGACCTGAGCCGCGCTGAAATCACGACAGCCATCGACGCAGCCGAGAAATCCCGCCACGCATGGGCCGCGCAAACCGGCAAATCGCGCGCACAAGTCCTGCGCAGGTGGTTCGATCTGTTGATGGCCAATCAAGAAGACCTCGCCGTCATCATGACAGCCGAACAGGGCAAACCGCTGGCGGAATCACGCGGCGAAGTCGCTTATGGTGCGTCCTTTGTCGAATGGTTCGGCGAAGAGGCCAAGCGCATCTACGGCGAAACAATTCCCGGCCATATGCCCGACAAACGCATCACCGTCATCAAGCAACCGATCGGCGTGGCGGCAGGCATTACGCCATGGAATTTCCCCAACGCAATGATCGCGCGCAAGGTCGCACCGGCCCTCGCGGCGGGCTGCTCTTTTGTCATCCGCCCGGCCTCGCTCACGCCGCTGTCGGCCCTCGCCATGGCGAAACTGGCCGAAGAAGCGGGCCTGCCCAAAGGTCTGCTTTCGGTCGTCACATCGACGAAATCTTCGGAGGTGGGCAAGGAGTTCTGCGAAAATCCGCATGTGCGCAAACTGACCTTTACGGGCAGCACCGAAGTCGGACGCATTTTGCTGAAACAGGCCGCCGATCAGGTCATGAAATGCTCCATGGAATTGGGCGGCAACGCACCCTTCATCGTATTCGACGATGCCGATCTCGACGAGGCCGTGATCGGCGCAATCGCGTGCAAATTCCGCAACAACGGCCAAACCTGTGTTTGTGCCAACCGCATCTACGTACAGTCAGGCGTTTACGATGCATTCGCCGCGAAACTGAAAGTGGCGGTCGAGGCTCTCAAGGTTGGTGATGGCCTTTCGGACGGCACCACACTTGGCCCACTGATCGAACCTTCTGCTGTGGAAAAGGTCAAAGAACACCTCGCTGATGCCCTCGCCAAAGGCGGCACGATCCTGACGGGTGGCAAGGCGCACGATCTGGGCGGCATGTTCTTTGAACCTACCATCGTCACCAATGCCACGACCGATATGCAGGTCAGCACCGATGAAACATTCGGCCCCTTCGCGCCGCTGTTCAAATTCGAGGACGAAGACGACGTGATCGCCAAAGCCAACGACACCATCTTTGGCCTCGCGTCTTACTTTTATGCCAAGGATATCAGCCGCGTCACCAAGGTCGCCGAGGCGCTGGAATATGGCATTGTCGGCGTGAACACCGGCATCATTTCCACCGAAGTCGCCCCGTTCGGCGGCGTCAAGCAATCCGGCCTTGGTCGTGAAGGCAGCCATCACGGCATCGACGATTACATGGAAATGAAATACATCTGCATGTCAGTCTAAAACGGTTTGGGGCGGTGTGAATGCCGCCCCACCCCTTCACCCCATCGACATCATTTCTGCCAGTTCGATGTGACCCATCACCAGAAACGGACAGGCGGCGGCGATCGCTTCGGCAGCTGCCATATCGGGCGCGCGAAACACCATGGCGCCCATCACACCCTCATATCCACCATCACGCGCACCATCTGCAGTCACCGTGCGACGCGCCTTGAACGGGGCGTCAGGCAGCACGATATCGTCGCCAATCCCGCCCATCCACGCCATATAGGCCTGCATATGTGCGGCCCCTTCTTCCTTTGACGCAAAGGGCTTGCCCCCGTGGTAGCTGATCATGAAATTCGGCATCATTTTCCCTTTTTGTTTGCCCCTTACCTAAACACGGATCGTTTTTTTCTCCTAATCGCGGATTTATCTCCAAGGATTGACCGCTGGGCCGCGTCAAACGACTGTGATGCGCATGATAACAAGCGATGAAGATCTGGCCCAAGCGGCCGCAGGTGGCGACGGGCAAGCATTCGCCCTGTTGCTCGAGCGGTGCTATGATAGGCTGTTCGGCCTGTGCTTTCGCCTGACCGGATCACGGGCCGAGGCCGAGGATCTGACCCAAGACATCTGCGCCGCCCTGCCCGCAAAACTGGCAAGCTACCGGCGGCAATCCAAGGTCACCACATGGCTTTACCGCGTCGCGGTGAACGCCGCCCATGACCGCCGCCGCCGCGCTGCCAGCCATGCGCGCGCGGCTGACGGGTGGGGCGATTGGGAATTGTCGCGACAGGCCGAGATTACTGAGACCCGCGCGCAAGTTGACTGGCTCACGGCCGCCATGGCCACCCTTTCGCACGATCTGCGCGACACGCTGGCGCTGATCATGGACGACATGTCACACGCACAAGCGGGCGAGGTTCTGGGCGTCTCCGAGGGCACAGTCAGCTGGCGATTATCCGAGGCGCGCAAACACTTGCGCGCTATGAAACAAGACGAAGATGAGGGCGCACAATGACCGACCGCAACGACGACCTCGACGATCTGCGCGCCGCAATGGACGCGGCAACACCTGCGCCCGACGCCGCACGCCGCGCCGCCGATATCGCACTGGCCCGCGAAAATTTCGCTGCTCTCCAAGGATCGCGTGATGATGCGCGTCAAACTCCTGTAACCGAGGGATCCTCCCTCTGGACAGGAGTGAAAACTATGCTGACCAAACTCACAACCAAAGGCGGGCTGACCGTCACCACCGCAATTGTCGCCTGCGGTTTCCTTGTGCTGACCCCGCAAGGGCGCGACCTTGTGAACCTGCCATCAGGCCAACCCGAAGTCAGCGAATATGACGGCACGCTTGCAGCTGATCCCGCCGTGAAGGTTGCGCAACCCGCGCCCGGCGCGACCGACCTCGCGATTGGCGAGGGCGCATTGATACCATCACCCGCAATCCTTGCTGAACGCGAAGAAGTCCCGATTGAAACACTGACCCAATTCCCTGCAGTGCCGTTGGATGAACAGACCCAAATCCGCCTGCGCTCTGTCGCGGAACCCGTAACAGGTATCGCCGATATGGCACCTGCAGCTCCTCTTGGGAGCGTGGCGGGCCAAATCGAACGCGATTTTGACGGCTATATTGATGATGCAATAACTACACTCGAACCCGACACGGAAAGCTTTGCCGCCGCCCAAACCAACCCTCTGCGTATCACCGCAGAAACCCCGGTTTCAACGTTTTCCATCGATGTGGACACTGCAAGCTATTCTGTGCTGCGGTCGTCGTTGATGCGCGGCCAACTGCCGCCGCCGGATTCGATCCGCATCGAAGAGCTGATCAACTATTTCCCCTATGACTATGCGGCCCCAGACCCCGGCGAAGCTCCGTTCCGCCCGACAATCAACGTCTTTGAAACCCCGTGGAACGGCGACACGCAGTTGGTGCAAATCGCCATCCAAGGCATGATGCCCGCGTTGGAAGACCGCCCAGCGCTGAACCTCGTGTTTTTGATCGACACCTCAGGGTCGATGAACGACGCAGCCAAGCTGCCCCTGCTGAAACAGTCGTTCCGGCTGATGCTCGACCAGTTGCGCCCGCTAGACGAAGTCGCCATCGTCGCCTACGCCGGATCGGCGGGGCAAGTCCTCGCGCCCACCCCTGCATCTGATCGCGCAACCATCCTCGCGGCGTTGAATGCGCTCGCAGCGGGTGGTGGTACCAACGGCCAAGGTGGACTAGAGCAAGCCTATGCAACCGCCGCCACGATGTCTGAACAAGGCGAGGTCAGCCGCGTTATCCTTGCGACCGACGGGGATTTCAACGTCGGCTTATCGGACCCGCGCGGGCTGGAACGCTATATCGCCGATCAGCGCGACAGCGGCACTTACCTCTCCGTCCTCGGTTTCGGGCGTGGTAATCTCGACGATGAAATCATGCAAACGCTTGCGCAAAACGGTAACGGCACAGCGGCCTATATCGACACATTAAGCGAGGCGCAAAAGGTGCTGGTGGATAACCTTACGGGGGCGCTGTTCCCCATCGCAAATGATGTGAAAATCCAAGTCGAGTTCAACCCTGCCATGGTCGCCGAATACCGCCTCATCGGCTATGAAACCCGCGCGCTGCGGCGCGAAGATTTCAACAACGACGCCGTGGATGCGGGCGAACTCGGGGCTGGTCACACCGTGACCGCGATCTACGAAATCACCCCTGTCGGCTCGCCCGCGCAACTAAGCGACCCCCTGCGCTATCAACCCGCGCCAGCAGCTGGCGACAGCCAAGAACTCGGATTCTTGCGCCTGCGCTATAAGGAACCGGGCGCGACCGAAAGCCAGCTAATCCAAACCCCGTTCTCGACCAACACCGCCACAGGCGAAGCGCAATTCGCCGCAGCCATCGCAGGCTTTGGACAGTTGCTGCAAGGGGGCGCATATCTTGGCGACTGGTCCTACCCCGACGCCATCGCACTGGCCAATGCCAACCGCGGCGATGACCCATTTGGCTACCGCACCCAAGCCGTGCAACTCATGCGCCTTGCGGCCAGCCTGTCACAGAACTAAGCATTATCATCTTGCTATAAATATCCCCGCCGGAGGCTCCAGCTGATCCCCAATCACAGCCCCCGGCGGGAGTATGATCACCAGCACCATCTTGCTTAGACAACGGCGCGGCAGCGCCTCATTTTGGGCGGCGGGCGCGACGGGTTTCGTCGGCATAAAAATCACGCAGGGTCTGGCCGCGCGCGGGCTTGAACACCCCCGCATCCGCCATCGCGGAGATCCGGTCGAGCCGGAACATGCGGAAATCCGCGCGCATTTCACACCAGCCAACCATGGTCCATGTCTTGCCCCAGAACCACAGGCCCAACGGGCGTACGACACGCTGACTGGTCGCGTCACTTTCATCAGTATAGTTGATTTCAAGGCAGATGTTGTTTTCCGATGCTGCCTCGACCCGATCAATCATCGCGCGCAGCCCATCTGTCATTTCGGACATGGTGAACGCGTTGATCTTCACCGCCTCGGCCCGTGCCCGCGCGCCATCAGGCAGCACCGCTGCAATCTTGATCAGGGCTTCCTCGGCGCCTGCTGCCATGTTGGCGCCGCCCCAAGCGCGGATCAGTTTGGCACCCGCGACCAACGCGACAATCTCGTCTTGGGTAAACATAAGCGGCGGCACCTCGTATCCGGCGCGCATGACGTAGCCAACGCCCGCCTCGCCTTCGATTGGCACACCCGATCCGATCAGATCAGCGATGTCGCGGTAGACCGTCCGTTTGGTCACCTCCAACTGTTCGGCCAACCGCGCCGCCGTTGTCAGCCGACCGCCCCGCAGATACTGCACGATCTGGAAAAGGCGGTCGGCCCGTCTCATGCAGCGGCTGGTTCAAACAGACCGATGGAATTGCCATCGGGGTCTGTAGCATACTGGAAACGGCCCGGCGGGATCGCGATCACGGGGCCGATCAAGGTCGCACCGGCCTTTTCAGCGCGCGCCGCACCGGTTTCGATTTTGTCAGGCAACGCCAGATGGATCGTCGGGCCGTTCCCGCTTGCGGGCTTGCCGGGATAAAGATGGCCGGACACACCCGACATATCGCCGGTAAAGTTCACGATCGGGTTCGGGCCGTCTTCATTGTGCAGCATCTTCCATCCGAAAACGTCGCTGTAAAACGCCGTGGCGGCATCAAGATCGGTCACTGGAATTTCCGTCCAGACTACTGTTGGCATATCGGTCATGGGGTCTCTCCTTTGCATGTCGATGACCCGCTTCTGACACACCCCTGCTGACAGCATTGTGTCAGCATGTTTTCAACCAATCCAGATTATCTGTGGTGGCACCCGCGGGCGCATATTCACCACTGATCCAACCGTCGTACCCATCCGCACGCAATTGGGCAAAAAACGATTTGTAATCGATCTCGCCGCCCAGCGGCTCATGTCGCCCCGGATAGCCCGCAACCTGCACATGCCGCACCAAATGGTGCATCTTTTTCCACGTCCCCAACACATCACCCGTAATCCGATGCGCGTGATAGGCGTCAAATTGCAGGTGCAGGTTCGGCGCGCCGACCTCGGCCAGAATGTCAGCAGCCTGATCAAAATCACTCAGGAAATAGCCCGGCATATCGTGGCCGTTGATCGGCTCAATCGTCAGGCTTTGCTTGGGGGCGACTGCCGCCGCCCAGGCGAGGTTTTCGACAAACATGCGCCGCGCTTCGCTTCCTTGCGCCGCCCCAGCCATTATGTGCAAATGCTGCACGCCCAGCGCTCCGGCATAGCGCAGCGCGCGGCGAAACGCGCCGCGAAACCGCTCTTGTTGATCCGGCATTGCCGCAAATCCACGCGGTCCGTCTGGATCGCAATAATTGGGCGGCGGGCAATTGATCAACGCCAACTCCAAGCCAGCGTTTGCAATCGCCGTCCCCAGTTCAGCCGCGTTCTCATCATAGGGAAACAGAATTTCAACCGCGCCGAACCCCGCCTGTGCCGCCGCTTTTGGCCGCTCAGACATCGGCAGTTCGGTAAAGAGCCACGTCAGATTCGCGCAGACCTTAGGCATCTGGCAAATCCGCTGCGGGTATCACTGCAAAGAACGCCCCACCCGATCGCAGGCCAAACCAGTCCTCACCATCCACCACCGCGACCTCGCCCAACTCCACCAGCCGATAGAACGACTTGCGATCAATCAAGGCCTCAAGGTTGGCGCGCACGTGCACATAGGGCGCAGGTTCGCCGGTCTGAGCGTCCTGCACCACACGGATCGGATGATCCGCACCCGCATCGACAAAATCGCCGACGTTTGTTTCAAATCGCAACGCCTCGCCAACGCGTTCGAAATCCACCGCCACAAATGGCGCATCATCGACCGTGATCCCGACTTTTTCCACTGGCGTAACTAGAAAATAGTCATCCCCGTCACGACGCAGAATCGTCGAAAACAAGCGCACCATCTCGGGTCGCCCGATCGGCGTGCCCAGATAGAACCACGTTCCGTCCCGCGCGATCCGCATATCCAGATCGCCACAAAACGGCGGGTTCCACAAATGCACGGGTGGTAATCCTTTCTTGCCAGCCGCCCGCGCGCTTGCCGCAAGGCTTTGTGCCGACACGTTCACGCCATTGTCACCTGAGATTGCTTTTGCCATTGGGGTCCACTGCGTTATCTGGTCTGATAGAACAAGAATATAGATCAGTAGGAGTGATTGCCATGGCCGGAAACGAGCTTGTCGCAGAGATCGAAGCGCTAAGTGCCAAACTGGCCGACGCCCGCGGCAGTATCGCAAAGCGGTTCATCGGTCAGGAAAGCGTCGTCGACCTCACGCTTGCCGCTCTGATGTGTGGCGGTCATGCCTTGCTGATCGGTCTTCCCGGCCTTGGCAAAACCCGTCTTGTGGACACGCTGTCCACCGTCATGGGCCTTAATGGCAACCGCATCCAGTTCACGCCCGACCTGATGCCCGCCGATATCCTTGGCTCCGAAGTGCTGGAAACCGCTGCCGACGGCACGCGCACCTTCCGGTTCATCCAAGGGCCGGTCTTTTGCCAGCTTCTGATGGCAGACGAAATCAACCGCGCCAGCCCGCGCACCCAATCAGCGTTGCTACAAGCGATGCAGGAAAAAGAAGTGACAATCGCCGGCGAACATCGCCCGCTTGGCCGCCCGTTCCATGTTCTCGCCACGCAGAACCCGATCGAACAAGAAGGCACCTACCCCCTGCCCGAAGCCCAGCTTGACCGCTTTCTTGTGCAGATCGACGTGCCCTACCCGGATCGCGGTACAGAACGCGAGATCCTGATGGCGACGACGGGCGTCGTCGAAGACGACGCGACCGCCGTCTTTGCCGCAGACGAACTCCTCGCCGCGCAGACGCTCCTGCGCCGGATGCCTGTGGGTGATGCTATCGTTGAAATGATCCTCGATCTGGTGCGCGCCTGTCGCCCCAATGATGACACGGCCCCCGATACCGTGCGCCAGAATGTCAGCTGGGGGCCCGGCCCACGTGCGGCCCAAGCACTGATGCTGACTGTGCGGGCAAGGGCCTTGCTTGATGGTCGCCTTGCCCCATCCGCCGAAGACGTGCACGCCATGGCCGCACCAGTGCTAACCCACCGTATGGCGCTCACATTTGCCGCCCGCGCGCGTGGCGAAACCGTCGCAGATGTGATTGATCACGTCGCTGCGCAAATCACCTCCGCAACCGCTGCCGCATGACCCAAACCGGCGACCTTCGCGCAAAGGCTGAAACGCTCGCCAGCCCGCTCCCCGCCCTTCTGGCCGAGGCAGAGCATCTGGCAACGACCGTTCTGTTGGGCGACCACGGACGGCGGCGCGCCGGTCTGGGCGATACGTTCTGGCAATTCCGCCCCGCCCAAAGCCATGACGCGGCGCGCAGTATTGACTGGCGCCGTAGCGCACGTGCCGATGCGCCCTTCGTGCAGGAAAAGGAATGGCAAATCGCCCAAAGCGTCATCCTTTGGGTCGATCAGGGCGCATCGATGTCGTTCGGCTCATCCAAAGACCTCGCCACCAAATCCGCCCGCGCCCGCGCACTTGGCCTTGCCGCTGCAATCTTGCTGATCCGTGGCGGCGAACGGGTCGGCCTGACTGGCATGCGCCTGCCTCCGCGCAGCGGCGAAGTTCAACTTACCAAACTCGCCGCCCTCCTGAGCGAAGACGAAGCCACAGACTACGGCAGCCCCGACGCCCAAGGCATGTTGCCGCATTCGCGCGCGCTATTCATCTCGGACTTTCTTGGCGATATCGGCCCCGTCGAAAACGCCCTCCTGCGCGCCGCAGATCGCGGGGTGCGCGGTGCATTGGTGCAAGTCCTCGACCCCGCCGAAGAAGCCTTCCCTTTTGACGGGCGCACCATCTTTGAAAGCATGACAGGCGCGCTGCGTCACGAAACTCTGCACGCGGGCGATCTGAAACAACGCTACCTTGAGCGTCTCGCGATGCGCAAAGACCACCTCGCCCATCTCGCAAAAACCACCGGATGGCAGTTCACGACGCACCATACCGGCCAAAGTGCTGCCAACGCTCTGCTGTGGATTTACGGCGCACTGGAACGCAAAGCATGACCCAAGCCCCCATTCTTCTGTTCCCATACACTCCGGGGTTCGGGGCAGCGCCCCGACGGGCCGCCACAGGCGGAACCCCCTGATGTGGAGCATCGGACCTTTAGGCTTTGCCGCGCCGTGGATACTCCTCGGGTTGATCATCTTGCCGCTGCTCTGGTTGTTGTTGCGTGCCGTGCCACCTGCCCCGGTCCGGCGCCGTTTTCCGGGCGTGGCGCTGCTGCTTGGCCTGAGCGATGCCAACAGCCAAAGTGACCGCACCCCGTGGTGGCTCTTGCTGCTGCGCTTGCTCGCGATTGCCGGCGTGATCATCGGATTTGCCGGCCCCGTACTGAACCCGCAGGTCGAGCGCGTGGGTGATGGTCCGCTTTTGGTGCTGATCGATGGCACATGGGCGGACGCCCGCGACTGGCAGCGGCGCGTTAACCGCATTGACGTGTTGTTGTCGGAGGCCGCACAGTCCGGTCGACCTGTGGCGCTTGTCTCACTTACCGATCTGCCACCCCAGGCACCTGTATTTCAGGCTGCTGATGCGGTCGCCACACGCCTGCCCGCCTTGACGCCCGCTCCTTTTGCGCCTGACAGCGATGCCCTCACCGCCTTTGCCGAAACGCTCACTGCTAACTTCGACACCTTCTGGCTGTCAGATGGCCTTGCGCGTGACAGTCGCGCGCCATTGCTGGACGCGCTTGAAACCCACGGCACAGTGTCGGTGTTTGAAAGTCCGCGCACCGTCATGGCCCTGCGCCCTGCCCGGTTTGAAAACGGCGATGTGATGCTAACCGCCACCCGCGCACCAGCCGCTGGCACGGCAGAGGCAGTGGTGCTCGCCATCGGTCTTGATCCCGCAGGCGTTGAACGCCAGCTTGCCAGCCTGCCGATCACTTGGGATGCTGGTCAAAGCGATACCAGCGCCAGCCTGACCCTGCCGCCTGAACTGCGCAACCGCGTGACCCGCTTTGAACTGGCGGGCGTGCAATCTGCCGGTGCCGTGACCCTGACCGATGATGCTCTGCGCCGCCGCGAGGTCGCGCTGATCGCTGGTGGTGGCGAACGTGAGGGTCTAGAGCTGCTGTCACCTTTGCACTACCTCAACCAAGCGCTTGAACCGACCGCCGATCTGATCGAAGGCACGCTGGCCGATGTGCTACTGGCCAATCCTGACGTCATCGTGCTGGCTGACGTGGCCGTGCTGACCGCACCCGAACAAGAAGCGATGCTGGAATGGCTCGACAAGGGCGGGTTGCTGTTACGCTTTGCCGGACCGCGTCTTGCCGGATCCGACATCGGCCGCGCTACCGAAGACCCGCTGTTACCTGTGCGTTTGCGCGCGGGCGGGCGCAGCATCGGCGGCGCGATGAGTTGGGGCGAACCCAAAGCCCTCGCGCCCTTTTCCGATACCTCGCCGTTCTTTGGCCTGGCCGTCCCCGACGATGTGAGCGTCAGCGCGCAGGTCATGGCGCAGCCCGATCCTACGCTTTCGGGTCGTGTGATCGCCGCCCTCAGCGATGGCACGCCTCTGGTCACGCGCAAGGGCGTTGGCGCGGGTCAGATCGTGCTGTTCCATGTCACCGCGAATGCCGAGTGGAGCAGCCTGCCCCTATCGGGTCTGTTCGTGCAAATGCTGGAACGGCTCGCGGTGTCGACCCGCCCAGCGCAGCCCGAAGAAACCGAACTAGCAGGCACCACATGGATGCCCGAGGACGTTTTGAACGGCTTTGGCGTGATCCTGCCCGCTGATACCCTGTCCGGCGTGTCGGGCGAACGGTTGGCCACGGGTGTACCGGCCGCCGACATGCCCCCCGGACTTTATTCAGGCGAAGCCCGCAAGATTGCAGTGAATATCATGAACGACGACACCGAGATTTCCACCATGCGCTGGCCCACCCGTATCACCGTCGAGGGGCTGGACGTAACGGCGCAAACACTGCTGAAAGGCTGGGTTCTGGGCGCTGCCCTTTGCCTGCTGGTCATCGATATCCTTGCCTCGCTGTTCCTGTCGGGTCGTCTGACGGGACCGCGCGCGCAGGCGGCGGCTATCTTTTGTGCGGCTTTTCTAATGCTTCCCGACGCCGGACAGGCGCAAGACGTGAGCGATGACTTCGCCGTGGCGTCCCTTACCGAAGTCGTGCTTGCCCATGTGATCACCGGCGATGCGCAGGTTGATGATATCGCGCAGGCGGGGCTTTATGGTCTGTCGCAAACGCTTTACCGGCGTACCTCGATCGAACCTGCCTTGCCGATCGGTGTGAACATCGAGACCGATGAACTGGCGTTCTTTCCCATTCTTTATTGGCCGATTACCGCCAATCAGCCGCTTCCGTCAGCAGATGCCTATGCCAAGTTGAACCGCTATTTGCGCACCGGCGGGATGATCCTGTTTGATACCCGCGATGCGGATTTGGCGGGGTTCGGCACCGCCTCTCCCGAAGGGCGGCGTTTGCAAGCAATCGCCCGTTTGTTGGATATCCCGCCGCTTGAGCCAATCCCGAACGATCACGTCCTGACGCGGACATTCTATCTTCTGCAAGACTTCCCCGGTCGCTACGCGGGCCGCGAGGTTTGGGTCGAGGCAAGCCCACCAGACGCCGAACAGGTCGAAGGCATGCCGTTTCGTGATCTGAATGACGGGGTCACACCCGTCGTCATTG
>JBLHNX010000030.1:0-13529 GCA_047622125.1 Paracoccaceae bacterium
TATCCTTGGTGCCAAAGAGGGCCTAGCCCTGATCAACGGAACACAGTTCTCAACCGCCTGCGCCTTGGTCGGCCTTTGGGGCGCATGGCAGAATGCGGCGACGTCTGTTTTGACCTGCGCGCTGTCTACCGATGCAATCATGGGGTCCACGGCGCCGTTGCAAGATGCCATTCACACCCTGCGCGGCCATGCGGGGCAGATCGCTGTGGCGCGCGCGCAACGTGCCTTGATGGCGGGGTCGCAAATTCGCGAAAGCCACGTGGACGGCGATACCCGCGTGCAAGACCCGTATTGCATCCGCTGTCAGCCACAGGTCACGGGGGCCGCCATGGACGTGCTGAATTTCGCCGCCCGCACCTTGGAGATCGAGGCGAATGCTGTCACCGACAATCCGCTGGTCTTGGTGGATGATAATTTGATTGTGTCGGGCGGTAATTTCCACGCTGAACCCGTCGGGTTCGCCGCCGACCAAATCGCGGTCGCGGTGTCCGAGATTGGGGCGATCGCGCAGCGTCGTGTGGCGTTGATGGTGGATCCGACGCTCAGCTTTGACCTGCCGCCATTCCTGACACCCAATCCCGGATTGAACTCTGGCTTGATGATCGCGGAAGTCACCACAGCGGCGCTGATGAGCGAAAATAAACACCTGGCGAACCCCTGCGCAACTGACAGCACACCGACGTCTGCCAACCAAGAAGACCACGTCAGTATGGCGGCCCACGCCGCACGGCGCTTGTTGCGGATGAACGCGAACCTGAATGTGATATTGGGCGTCGAGGCCATGTGCGGCGCGCAGGGCATCGAATTTCGCACGCCCTTGCAAACCAGCCCCGCCTTGCGGGCGGCGATGTCGGCTTTGCGCGCGCAAGTTCCCACATTGGCCGAAGACCGCTATATGGCCCCGTCGATCCAAGCCGCCGCAGAGCTGGTCGCCAGCGGCGCGCTGACCCGCGCCGTTGACTTGCCTGCGTTCGTGAAAGGCCACGCGCAGTGATCCCTGTAACTGTCAAACGCGGGTCCAGCCCGATTGTTTTGGGGTTGCCGCACACGGGAACGTTTGTGCCCAACGATGTGATGGTCAAGTTGAACGAAAATGGACGCAAACTGGCCGACACCGACTGGCATATTGATCGCCTTTATGACGGATTGCTCCCTGAACTCACCACCGTCAGGGCCAATTTCCATCGCTATGTTATCGACGCCAACCGCGACCCTACGGGAGCAAGCCTTTATCCCGGACAGACCACCACGACGCTGGTGCCGCTGACCGATTTTGATGGGGTGGATATCTGGAATACGCCCCCGTCTGATATCGCGGCGCTCTGTGCGGCATTTCATGCGCCCTATCACGCAGCGCTTGCAGCCGAGCTTGCCCGCGTGCGCGATCTGCACGGCGTTGCGATCCTGTATGATTGCCACTCGATCCGGTCAAACATCCCGTTTTTGTTTGACGGCACCCTGCCCGATTTCAACATCGGCACGAACAACGGCAAGACTTGCACACCCGAAGTCGCGGCCGCAACACACGCAATCTGCGCTGCTGCGAACGGGTATTCGTCTGTTATGAACGGGCGTTTTCGCGGTGGCTGGACCACGCGCCATTACGGAAAGCCCGATGCAGGCGTGCAGTCCATCCAGATGGAACTCGCCCAATCCACTTACCTAAACGACGAGGCCGCGCCTTGGACATACGACGAAACCAAGGCCGCGCGCCTGCGCCCTCACTTGGCAGAAATCCTGACGACACTGGCCGACATGGCCCCACCCTTTGGAGGCAAATCATGACCAACTCTCGCCACAACATCCGCGATGTTTTCCCGCCAACCGGCACGGAAATCACCTGTAAAAGCTGGCTGACCGAAGCGCCGATGCGGATGTTAATGAACAACCTGCACCCAGACGTCGCTGAAAACCCACACGAGTTGGTTGTGTATGGCGGCATTGGCCGCGCTGCGCGGACTTGGGAAGATTTTGATGCCATCGTCGCCGCGTTAAAAGACCTTGAGGAAACGGAAACCTTGCTCGTTCAATCTGGCAAACCCGTTGGCGTGTTCAGCACTCACAAAGACGCGCCGCGCGTGCTGATTGCCAATTCGAACCTCGTGCCGCATTGGGCGACATGGGATCACTTTAACGAACTCGATAAGAAGGGTCTGGCGATGTATGGCCAGATGACTGCGGGATCGTGGATCTACATCGGCACCCAAGGCATCGTGCAAGGCACCTACGAGACCTTCATGGAGGCCGGACGGCAGCACTATGCGGGCAACCTAACGGGGCGCTGGATTCTGACGGGTGGTCTGGGTGGCATGGGTGGCGCACAGCCCTTGGCCGCCGTCATGGCCGGTGCCTGTTGTCTGGCTGTCGAATGTGACGAAACCCGCGCTGATTTTCGCCTGCGGACACGTTACGTGGATGAAAAGACCCATTCACTAGATGAGGCGTTGGCGATGATTGAGCGCTGGACCGCGGCAGGCGAGGCAAAATCGGTCGCGCTGATCGGCAACGCCGCTGATGTGTTCCCCGAACTGGTTAAACGCGGCGTGCGGCCCGACATGGTGACGGATCAAACGTCCGCACACGATCCGATCCACGGCTATCTGCCGCAAGGTTGGAGTGTCGCGCAGTGGCGCGAAAAACAGGAAAGCGCGCCCAAGGAGGTCGAAAAAGCCGCGCGCGCGTCGATGAAAATCCAAGTGGCTGCGATGGTTGATTTCTGGAATCTGGGCGTGCCGACATTCGATTACGGCAACAACATCCGCCAAGTGGCTTTGGATGAAGGGTTGGAAAACGCCTTTGCGTTCCCCGGATTTGTGCCCGCCTATATCCGCCCGCTGTTTTGTCGCGGCATCGGCCCGTTCCGCTGGTGCGCGTTGTCTGGTGACCCTGAAGATATCTACAAAACCGACGCTAAGGTGAAGGAATTGATCGACGATCCGCATCTGCACAACTGGCTGGATATGGCGCGCGAGCGGATTTCGTTCCAAGGACTGCCCGCGCGCATTTGCTGGGTGGGTCTTGGCCTGCGTGACAAACTGGGCCTCGCGTTCAACGAAATGGTGCGGACCGGCGAATTGTCTGCACCAGTCGTGATTGGCCGTGACCATCTGGATAGCGGGTCTGTCGCATCGCCCAACCGCGAAACCGAAGCGATGAAGGACGGCTCGGACGCGGTGTCAGATTGGCCGCTGCTAAACGCGATGCTGAACGTCGCGGGTGGGGCCACATGGGTGTCACTGCATCACGGCGGCGGTGTTGGCATGGGCTTTTCCCAGCACTCCGGCATGGTCATTTGTTGTGACGGCTCCGAGGATGCCGACCGCCGCTTAAAGAACGTTTTGTGGAATGATCCGGCGACGGGCGTGATGCGTCACGCAGATGCGGGCTATGACGACGCATTGGACTGCGCACGCGAACATGGGCTGAATTTGCCCGGCATTTTGGGAAGGTAACCTGAAGTTTCTCATGAACGCTTAGCATGTTGCAGCTTAGGTCTGTGAAGTCACCTGCGAATGGCATCAATGACGATACCATAGAATGTGGCGATGGGGCGCGATGTTTCAGCGCAGGCACTAGAAATCCCGACCGGCAATCCAGATATGCTAGAAAAGGCCACTTCAACATTGCTGGGGGCCGAAGGTTGGACGCGGCCGCGCTGTTTTTTGTGATTTGCGCAGGGTCATGACGTTCAAAGTAAAGGTCGTGATAAATGAGTAATGATCCGTATAAGGTTCTGGGCGTCACCAAGGGGACCCCGCAAGCCGACATTAAAAAGGCGTATCGCAAGTTGGCGAAGACGCTTCACCCTGACTTGCACCCTGGTGATAAAACCAAAGAGGCCGAGTTTCAGGCGGTCGCGGCGGCCTATGACATTATCGGCGATGCCGAAAAACGCAAGCGCTTTGACGCGGGCGAAATAGATGCAAGCGGGCAGGAGCGGCCCGAGCGACAGTACTATCGCCAACAGACCCGCGCTGATCCGCAAGGGCGTTATGAATCGCGCGCCGGATACGAAGACTTTGACGATCTGTCGGGCGTGTTCTCGGGCATGTTTGGCCCGAACGCACGGGCGCAGGGCGCGCAGGGCTACGCCGCGCGCGGTGCGGATGTGCGCTATCATCTGGATGTGTCGTTCATGGATGCAGCCAAGGGTGGTAAACGCGCGGTGCCGCTGCCTGATGGCAGCGCAATTGACCTCAATATTCCCGCAGGCGTGCGCGATGGCCAGACGCTTCGGCTGCGCGGTAAGGGCCAGCCTGGGATGGGTGGTGGGCCCACGGGCGACGCTTATGTCGAGGTCGGCGTGCAGTCGCATCCCGTCTTTACACGGGACGGAAACGATATCGAAGTCGAGGTTCCGATCGGTTTTGACGAGGCAATCCTGGGTGCCAAGATCGAGGTTCCAACATTGTCGGGCAAGGTGTCGATGGGCGTTCCCAAGGGGGCGTCGACCGGTCAGCGGTTGCGGTTAAAGGGCAAGGGGATCGTGCCCGCTAACGGTGCGCCGGGCGACCAGTTCGTGCGGCTCAAGATCGTTGCGCCGCACGAACCCGACGCTGAAATGGAAGAAATCGCACAGCGCTGGCGGGACCATACAACCGAAGACCCCCGTGCCACGCTTTGGAGGGCATTGTGATGCTGAGTGAACGTGATGTTGTGGCCACGGTGCGCCGCGTCCAACTGCAAGAGTTGCGACTTTGGGTGCAAGAAGGCTGGATACGACCGGCAAGCGGGGACGCTGGCCCGGTATTTGACGATCTGGATGTGTCGCGCGTCCGGCTCGTGTGCGATCTTCGCACCGAAATGTCCCTGTCCGATGACGCGGTTCCGGTCGTGCTGTCGCTATTGGATCAGGTGCATGGACTGCGCCGTGAATTGCGCAGACTGGCCGAAGCCGTCGATGCGCAACCCGATGATGTCAAACAGGCGATTGTCGCTGCCCGCGGGGGATCCCTTTAACATAGATCAACGCGCGCGAACGGGCTGGCCTGTACAGTCCTCTTAAAGAAATCGTTTTTGCAAGTGGGGATATCGTGTCCGACCAAATGGTCGAAAACGGCCATTCTGCAAAAGACGTTTACGTCCATGACTGGAGCGCATGATACCATGACCAAACCTAAATCTCTGGCGACCTTACCGGATAAACTGACCCCGGAAACTGCGCCGTTATCACCCGAACTTGGTCCGATTTGTACGGCAGATACGCCCGACAATTTTGCGGTGCAAAACATCGACCGCGCTGCAAAGGCGCAACTTGCAAAGCTGACACAAGGCATTTCGCCCTTTGGTCTTGCATCGACGTTCTTTGACTGGGGGCTACATCTGGCCTCATCGCCCGGTAAGCAAGCGCAGTTGTTTGAAAAGGCCATGAAAAAGGCTACGCAACTTGGCATGTCCACGGCGCGCGCAGCCTCTGGTAAGGACCCTGCGCCTTGTATCCTTCCGCTGGGATATGACGACAGGTTTGATGCGCCGGAATGGCAGAAATGGCCCTATAGTCTCGCCTATCAGAATTTCCTGATGGCCCAGCAATGGTGGTACAATGCCACTAACGACATTGATGGCCTGTCGCGCCACGATGAACAGGTCGTGTCATTCGTTGTCCGCCAGATCCTTGATATGATGTCGCCCTCCAACAGCATTTGGACAAACCCTGAAGTGATGGCGGAAACCACCCGCACGTTTGGTCAGAATTTGGTGCAAGGGTCGCAAAGCCTGATCGAAGACATGGACCACGCCTTGAAGGGCAAACCGCCCGTTGGCGCCGAGGATTATCTGCCGGGCCGTGATGTGGCCGTCACACCGGGCAAGGTGGTCTATCGGTCGCATTTGTTCGAGTTGATCCAATATGCGCCCCAAACAGAAACGGTGACCAAGGAACCGCTGCTGATCGTTCCGGCGTGGATCATGAAATACTACATCCTTGATTTGTCGCCTGAAAACTCACTGGTGCGCTATCTGGTCGGGCAGGGGTTCACTGTCTTCATGGTGTCATGGCGCAATCCGGATGCGCAAGACCGTGATCTTGGAATGGATGATTATTTGAACGCGGTTGGGCAGGCTTTGGACGCGGTCGACAAGATCGTTCCTGACACGCAGGTGCATGGCGTCGGCTATTGCCTAGGTGGCACATTGCTGTCGGCCAAGGCCGCGCAAATGGCCCGCGATGGTGACACGCGGCTGAAATCACTAAGCCTCTTGGCCACGCAGGTCGATTTTGAAGATCCCGGAGAATTGCAGCTGTTTATCAGCGAAAGTCAGGTCTCGTATCTGGAACACATGATGTGGGATCAGGGCTATCTGGATACCAAGCAGATGGCAGGCGCGTTCCAGTTGCTGCGCTCGACCGATCTGATTTGGTCACGCTATGTGCATGAATATCTGATGGGGCGGCGTCAACCGATGTTCGATCTGATGGCATGGAACGCGGACGCCACGCGCATGCCTTATCGGATGCACAGCGAATATCTGCGCCACATGTTCCTCAACAACGAACTGTCACAGGGGCAATACCTGGTTGACGGTAAGCCGGTCGCGATCAGCGATATTTCCGTGCCGGTGTTTTGTGTTTCGACAACGGGTGATCACGTCGCGCCGTGGCACTCGGTCTTTAAACTGAATTTGCTGTCGGACACCGAAGTTACCTTTGTTCTGACCTCGGGCGGCCATAACGCAGGCATTATCAGCGAGCCGGGACACAAAGGGCGGACCTATCAGATCAAGACCGCTGCGGCGTCCGATAGATATATCCCGCCCGAAGACTGGCGCGCGCAGGTCGGTCTGCAGGACGGATCATGGTGGCCTGAATTTACGCATTGGCTGGCAGAACGGTCCGCCGGAAAGGTCGCGCCGCCGCCGATGGGAGCAGCCCTTGGTGATGCCCCTGGCACGTATGTCTTGCAGCGCTAACGGGCCGACATCCAATGAATCCCAATCGCTATAGGGCCGCAATATGACTGATGTGCAAAGAGAAATAGAAGCGTCCCTTGGGGTTGGTCACGCCAAACGTCGCTTTCCCAAATGGCTGTGGTGGGTGGGTGTGGTCGTCGTTATTGGCGCACTTGGATATTGGTGGATGCGCGACGCCCAAGTGCGCGCACAGGTGACCTATGTCAGCGAAGCCGTCGTGACGGGTGAATTGACCGTGTCCGTGACGGCAACCGGCACAATTGAACCGACGAACCTTGTGGAGATATCGTCGGAACTATCGGGCACGATGGCCGATGTGTTGGTGGATTTTAACGATTCGGTGACAGCCGGTCAGGTGCTGGCGCGGCTCGATACCGTGCAACTGGCAGCCCAGCTATCGGTGCAAGAAGCCAGCTTTGCCGTCGCCGAGGCGCAGTTGCAAAGCGCGCAGGCCAGCTTGCTTGAAGCCGAAGAAGATTTTGAGATGGTCCGGCGGCTGGACGAACGCGGGGTGACGTCGCATGCCAGCCTTACAGCGTCGGTCGCGACACTGTCGCGCGCGCGTGCAAGCCTCGCCAGTTCGCAGGCCAATCTTGATCTGGCCCGCGCCCAGCTTGACGCGCAAAGGGCGGTCCTGAGCAAGGCAACGATTGTGTCGCCGATTGACGGCATTGTTCTGGATCGCTCGGTAGATGCGGGCCAGATCGTTGCAGCCAGTCTGTCAGCGCCTGAATTGTTCACGATTGCAGAAGATCTGGCGCAGATGGAGCTGCAAGTCGATGTGGCCGAGGCTGACATCGGTCGCATTGCGGTCGGTGACATCGCCAGCTTTACGGTTGATGCCTACGATGACCAAACCTTTCCCGCGCAGATTTCAATGGTGCGCTTTGCCTCTGATAACACTGACGGGTTGGTGACTTACAAGGCGATCCTTTCGGTTGATAACGACGATCTGTTGCTGCGGCCGGGGATGACAGCCACGGCGGATATTACGGTGGCGCAGTATAGTGATGTGCTGCTTGTGCCAAACGCCGCGCTGCGATTTGCACCGCCACAAGTGATCGAAGTAGAGGTTTCTGATGATGACGAAAGCGGCGGAGGGCTGCTGGGCCTGATCATGCCTTCGCGCGACGACACACCCACGCGGGCCGTGTCCGACAGCACCGTTTGGGTGCAGCGTGACGGCATCGCAGTCGAGATCGCGATTGAAAAGGGCGACAGTGACGGATTGCAGACCATCGTGCATGGCGGTGATTTGGCTGCAGGTGCGCAGGTCATCACCGATATGATTGCGCAGCGCTAACATGACCCAAAGCGAAACCAGCACAACGCCAGTTGTCAGATTTGAGGGTATCACCAAGGTTTATGGCCATGGTCCGTCCGAAGTGCGCGCCCTGGACGGGGTTGATCTGACCGTGTCCACGGGCGAGTTCGTCGCGATCATGGGCCCGTCCGGTTCAGGCAAATCCACTGCGATGAACATGATCGGTTGCCTTGATAGCCCGACCAGCGGGGAATACCGGTTCAACGGGGTGCATGTGGGCAAGCTCGATCAGGACCAGCGCGCGCTTTTGCGGCGCAACTACCTTGGGTTTGTATTTCAGGGATTCAACCTTTTGGCGCGCACATCGGCCTTGGACAACGTCGAATTACCGCTGATTTACCAAGGCCTTCCTGCTGCCGCGCGGCGGCAACAGGCAATGGCAGCGCTTGCCAAGGTCGGACTTGCTGGGCGCGAACACCATGATCCGTCCGAGCTGTCGGGTGGTCAGCAGCAACGCGTGGCGATTGCCCGCGCGCTTGTGGGCAGTCCGCAGGTTATTCTGGCCGACGAGCCGACAGGCAACCTTGATACCAAACGCTCGCTTGAAATCATGGAGCTGCTAAAAGACCTTAATGAGGCCGAAGGCATTACGATCGTCATGGTCACCCACGAGGAAGGCATGGCCGCCTTTGCCCATCGGATCATCTGGATGGTTGACGGGCGTGTGGAACGCAGCGGGGCACCTGACGAGGTGTTCAACCACGAGAAGCATAGCGCATGATCTGGGAAACGGTCCGCCTCGCGATCCAAGCGATTTTTCGAAATGCCATGCGATCAATCCTGACGGTGCTGGGCATCGTCATTGGTGTGGCCGCGGTGATTGCGATGGTCACAGTCGGGCAGGGCAGTTCCGATCAGGTTGCGGCGGACGTTGAAAAGCTGGGCACGAACGTTCTGATGGTCGTTCCCGGTGGCCAGCAGATGGGGCCGGGTGGCAGCGCCGCTCCGGCATTTGATATGCGCGATGTCGAGGCTGTGATTGACCAGCTTTCCAGCGTGCGTATCGCCGCGCCCTATAATCAAACCAGCATGAACATATTCTTTGGCGCGCAGGACGCGCGCTCGACCGTCGTGGGCACCGACGCGCGTTATCTTAGCGTCGTGGACTGGCCGGTCATTTTGGGGCGTGGTTTCTTGCCAGCCGAAGTAAGCGCGGGCAGGGCGGTGTGCATTATCGGCGAGACTGTGCGCCAGAACCTGTTTGGCAATACCGACCCGATTGGCGAAACGATCCGTCTCAAGAACGTCCCATGCGACGTGATCGGGCTGCTTGAGGCCAAGGGCGCATCAAGTTTCGGCATGGATCAGGACGATGTTGTGCTGTTGCCGATCAAGGCGTTTCAACGGCGGGTTAGCGGATCGTCCGATATTACGATGATCTATGTTGCCGCGGCGGCGGGCCTTTCGACCGACCGCGCGCTGGTGGATATCGAAGCGTTGATGCGCGAGCGCCGCCGGATTGGCGACAACGAAGACGATGACTTCAGCGTGCGTGATATGAAGCAACTGGCGTCCATGCTGACGGGGATTACCAATGTGCTTGCGGGGCTTTTGTCGGCGGTTGCCGCCGTCAGTCTGCTGGTCGGCGGCATCGGGATCATGAACATAATGCTTGTGTCCGTAACTGAACGCACCCGTGAAATCGGGATCAGGCTTGCGGTTGGTGCCACCGCCGGTCAGGTCTTGATGCAATTTCTGGTCGAGGCGATTGTATTGTCGATGATTGGTGGCCTAGTGGGTATCTTGCTTGGGCTGGGATTGGCAGCGCTTGCGTCCAACCTCATGGGTATTCCGTTCAGTCCGGACCCGGCAATCGTTGCAATTGCCTTCGTATTCTCGGCGGCAGTCGGGGTTGTCTTCGGGTTCTTTCCAGCGCGCCGCGCTGCGCGTTTGGACCCGATCGAGGCATTGCGCTACCAGTAGCATCAACGACATAAATGCATGACTATAGGAACCGGCTCCACGCGCATTTCATGGTTTTACCCATGTCATCCCATGCAGATGCGCTGCATTTGTTGACCGACGTCAATGTGGGTTACACAAAGTTAGGATAATCAGGAATGGGGTCCAGTCGTGACGGCGACCTGAATACTGGGTGAAACGAGCAAGTGAAATGACCCAAAGCACAGCTAAAACTACTACAAGGAACGACCAAGGCGGCACTGTTGTCGCCATCCGCGGCGGCGTTGTTGACGTGGCATTTCAATGTGACCTTCCGCGTATCGGCGCGCGCTTGGATGTTGGCAATGTCACGCTTGAAGTCGCATCCCTGGTGGGCGGGGGCGTGGTGCGTTGTATCGCGCTTGGCGCGGTGCGTGGTATGGGTTTGGGCGCGTCCGTTACGGCGACGGGGCGCGGCATCGAAGTGCCTGTTGGCGAGGCTGTATTGGGCCGGATGCTGAACGTCTTTGGCGACCCGCTTGATGGTCTGCCCGCACCCGTCACAGAGTTACGCCGCCCGATCCATCAACCGCCGCCGCCATTGTCTGACCGGGTGCTACGTGCCGAGGTTCTTGAGACCGGCATCAAGGCAATCGACCTGTTGTCGCCTATTGAACGCGGCGGTAAAACCGGCCTGTTCGGTGGTGCGGGTGTTGGTAAAACGGTGCTGCTGAGCGAGTTGATTCATAACACAGTCGAGCATCACCACGGCGTCAGCTTGTTTTGCGGTATCGGCGAGCGGTCCCGCGAGGCTGAAGAACTGTGGCGCGAAATGGGCGAGGCGGGTGTGCGTGACAAGATGGTCATGTTGTTCGGCCAGATGAACGAAGCGCCGGGCGTGCGCTTTCTTGTGGGCAAATCGGCGCTGACAATGGCCGAGTATTTCCGCGACGACCGTGAACAGGACGTGCTGCTGCTGATCGACAACATTTTCCGCTTTGTGCAGGCAGGGTCCGAAGTGTCAGGCTTGCTGGGCCGGATGCCGTCGCGTGTGGGGTATCAGCCGACTTTGGCGACCGAATTAGCGACGTTGGAAGAACGCATCGCGTCGACCCGCAAAGGGTCGATCACGTCGATCCAAGCGGTCTATGTGCCTGCAGATGATTTCACCGATCCGGCGGCGGCGCATATCTTTTCGCATCTGTCTGCGTCGGTCGTGCTGTCGCGCAAACGCGCGAGCGAGGGGCTTTATCCCGCCGTGGACCCGCTGGCCTCGACCTCGGTGATGCTGACGCCCGCCGTGGTCGGGCAGCGCCATTACGATATCGCCCGCGCCGTGCGCCGCACGCTGGCCGAATACGAAGACCTGCGTGACATCATTGCCATGCTGGGGATTGAGGAATTGTCGGCACATGACCGCGCCGTGGTGGCTCGCGCGCGTCGCCTTGAGCGGTTCTTGACGCAACCTTTCTACACGGTTGGTGCTTCGGCGGGTACGTCGGGCAAGCTGGTGCCTGTGTCGCAAACACTTGATGGCTGCGAGGTGATCCTGTCGCAGACGCATTTTGATCACCCCGAAAGTGCCTATTACATGATCGGTGGCCTTGGCGATCTAGCCGAGGAAACGGCATGAGTACGGCCAGCGAAATGCATGTCTATCTACGCATTCCGTCCAAAGTGATGTTTGCAGGGCTGGCCACGCGCTTGAAGGGCGAGGCGATGGATGGTAGTTTTGGCATCCTGCCCAACCACATAGATTTCGTGACCGCACTGGTGCCTTCTGTGTTGTTGATCACGCAGTCGGATGGGCAGGAACGGTTCTTTGGGATCGACGAAGGCCTGCTTGTCAAGAAGGGGCACAAGGTCGAGGTCGCCGTGCGCCGCGCCGTGCAAAGTGACGATCTTGATAGCTTGGGCGCGGTAGTGGGCGGCAGTTTTGCGAACCTTGAAGACGATGAAAAAGTGGCGCGCGCTGCCTTGTCACGGCTCGAGGCGAACATGATGCGCCGCTTTGCCACCCTTAGAAAGCCGCAGCTATGAGCAACAAAGACGACAGACCGGCGAACGATATTGGCCAGCGTGCACGGCGTATGAAAGCGGCCCGCGACAATCCCGGACCGAGCCCGTTGCGGGGCATCGGCACGTTCGGGATGATCGGCTGGTCAATTGCGGTGCCGACGGTTGGCGGGGCTTTTCTGGGGTTATGGCTTGATCGGATCGCGCCGCAAGATTTCTCGTGGACCATCGCGTTGCTTTTGGGTGGATTGGCCATGGGAATATTCATTGCTTGGGGCTGGGTCAGCAAAGAAGGAGGCGGGAAATGATCGTAGTTGACTGGCTGATGTTGGGATGGGGTGCCTTGGCGGGCGCGGCTTCTGGCGCGCTGTTCTTTGCAGGGCTGGCCTGGGGTGTGCGATTGGCGTTGCGGGCAGGGCAGCCAACTGGCGTTTTGTTGATCAGCGGGACGTTGCGTATCGCGGCGCTGCTTGGTGCTGGCTGGCTGGTGTCGGGCTTGGGCACAACGGCGCTTGCAGGCTTTGTGATAGCCTTCCTGGTCGTGCGCACGGGCGTTCTGGCATTTGCACGACGGCCCGCCACAAAAGAGGCCGCAACATGGAACTGACCCCCGATGAAACCATTATCTTTACGCTGCGTGGCATCGCGATCACGGCGACGGTCGTCAATACTTGGGTGATCATGGCGCTGCTGACGGGTGTGTCGGTTCTGGTGACGCGAAACCTTCGCCCTGATGTGCCGCCAAACCGCTGGCGCACTGCACTTGAGGTGATTGTGAATGGTATCGTCGGGCAAATTGCCGAAATCACCGAACGCCGCGATCCGCGCGTCCTTTATTTTGTTGGCACGCTGTTCTTGTTCATTGTCACTGCGAACCTGCTGACCGTTGTGCCGGGCTTTGACACGCCGACTGCCTCGCTTTCGACCACGGCGGCGCTCGCGCTTTCGGTGCTGGTCGCCGTGCCGATCTTTGGTGTCGGCAGTCGTGGTATTGGTGGCTATCTTAGATCCTATATTGAACCGTCGTTCGTGATGTTGCCTTTCAACATCATCGGCGAGTTTTCACGCGGCATTTCGCTGGCGATCCGCCTTTACGGCAACATCATGAGTGGCGCTGTGATCGGGGCGATCCTGTTGGGAGTCGCGCCGTTTTTCTTTCCGGTGGTGATGGACATGCTAGGCCTGCTGACGGGCGTCATTCAGGCCTATATTTTCGCCATTCTTGCCACTGTTTATATCTCGTCCGCGACGGCAACGCCGCCGGTGCTGGACGCATCTGAAACCAAAGAGGACACACAATGACCGATCTTTCCATCATCGCTGCCATCTCGATTTTTACGGCCGGACTTACCGTTTCTTTCGGCGCGCTTGGTCCGGCACTGGGCGAGGGGCGAGCGGC
>JBLHNX010000031.1:0-13445 GCA_047622125.1 Paracoccaceae bacterium
GTGAATATGTGCGCACGGCCATCGCCGCTGGCATGGATGTTGATAAATTCGCCCCGCGCCTGAGCTTCTTTTTCGCCATCGGCATGAACTTCTTCATGGAAGCATCAAAACTGCGCGCCGCGCGCCTGCTGTGGCACAAAATCATGTCGGAATTCAAACCGACGAACCCGAAATCATCGATGCTGCGCACCCATTGCCAGACGTCCGGCGTGTCACTGCAAGAACAAGACCCCTATAACAACGTGGTCCGCACCGCCTACGAGGCGATGGCGGCGGCGTTGGGCGGCACCCAATCGCTGCACACCAACGCCTTGGACGAAGCGATGGGCCTGCCCACCGATTTCAGCTCGCGGATAGCGCGTAACACGCAGCTGATCTTGCAAGAAGAAACCGGCGTCACCAATGTCGTCGATCCACTTGCCGGCAGCTACTACGTTGAAAAGCTGACCCATGATCTGGCGACCGAAGCGTGGAAGCTGATCGAAGAGGTCGAGGAAATGGGTGGCATGACCAAGGCCGTGGCCAGTGGTATGCCAAAACTGCGCATTGAAGAAACTGCCGCGCGCCGCCAAGCAATGATTGATCGTGGCCAAGAAGTGATCGTTGGCGTCAACAAGTATCGGTTGGACAAGGAAGACCCGATCGACATTTTGGATATCGACAATGACGCCGTGCGGATTTCGCAGATTGCCCGTCTTGAAAAGACCCGCGCCGCGCGCGACAGCGCAACATGTGATGCAGCTTTGGCCGAACTGACCCGCCGCGCAAAGGAAGGCGGGAACCTTCTGGAAGCAGCAATCGAGGCGGCACGCGCGCGTGCCTCAGTTGGAGAAATCAGCATGGCAATGGAAAAAGAGTTCGGACGTCACCGCGCAGAAGTCAAAACCCTCGCCGGTGTTTACGGCGCCGCATACGAGGGCGACGCAGGCTTTGCCGCGATCCAGAAGTCGGTCGAGGATTTCGCCACCGACGAGGGGCGCCGCCCGCGCATGCTGGTCGTCAAAATGGGACAGGACGGGCATGACCGCGGTGCCAAGGTCATCGCCACCGCCTTTGCCGACATTGGCTTTGATGTGGATGTTGGACCGTTGTTCCAAACCCCGTCCGAGGCTGCACAAGACGCGGTCGATAACGATGTGCACGTGGTTGGCATCAGCTCTCAGGCGGCCGGTCACAAGACCCTTGCGCCGAAATTGGTGCAGGCGCTGAAAGATGCGGGCGCAGATGATATTATCGTCATTTGCGGCGGCGTGATCCCACAGCAGGACTACCAATTCTTGCATGACGCTGGGGTCAAAGCGATCTTTGGACCCGGCACGAATATACCCCACGCGGCCGAGGATATCCTGCGCCTGATCCGCGAGGCGCGAACGTAAGGGCGCGGGTATGAAACTGCGTCTGGACCATCTGGCGATTTGCGCCACTGATCTAGCAAGCGGTACCGCCTGGGCGCAAAAGCACCTTGGCGTGCCGCTGTTGCCGGGCGGTCAGCATGTGAGGTTTGGGACGCATAACACGCTGCTGGGTCTGGCGGACGGTATCTATCTTGAGGTGATTGCCCCCGACCCCGAAGCCGCACCGTTTGCCGGGCCGCGCTGGTTCGATCTTGATCGGTTTGGCGGGTCGCCGCGTCTGGGTAACTGGATCTGCGCGAGCGATGATATTGCGGCCGCTCCCGCCAAGGCTGGCACCCCAATCGCCTTGACGCGCGGTGATTTAGCGTGGCAGATCGCGGTGCCCGAAAATGGCAGCCTGCCCGATGATGGCGGCTATCCGACCCTGATTGAATGGGGCGATTGTGCCCATCCGGCGACCCGCCTGCCCAACAGCGGCGTGTCACTTTGCGGCCTTGAGGTGCATCACCCGCAGGCAAACGCGCTTGCCGCCGAAATGGCAGCATCCCTGTTTGACCCGCGCGTTACATTCCACACCTCCACCAGCCCCGCATTGCACGCCACCTTTGACACGCCCAGCGGGCGCTGCCGCTTATGATCTTGCTATGATCCTGCGCGATGCGAGGCCCGCGGATGCCGCCGAAATCGCCGCCATCTGGAACCCCGTGATCCGCGACACCACAGTCACGTTTAACCCCGTGGAGAAAACCACCGCCGATATCGCAGCGATGATTGCCAATCGCCCCGCGTTCGTGGTCGGCACTGACGGGGCGCTGGTCAAAGGGTTTGCCACATATGATCAGTTCCGCGCGGGGCTTGGCTATGCGCAGGCGATCGAACACACGGTTATTGTCGCCGCGGATGCCAAGGGGCAAGGGTTTGCCAGCGCGCTGATGCACGATCTGTTTGCGCGCGCCCATGCCCAAGGTATGCACACGATGTGGGCAGGTGTCAGCGCCGAAAACCCTGACGGGGTTGCGTTTCATACCGCCCTTGGGTTTGAAACCATTGGAATTTTACCCGAAGTCGGGCGAAAATTCGACCGTTGGATTGATCTTGTATTGATGCAAAAACGCCTCTGACATCTGGCGCAGGTGTCGTTATGGTGCGCCCCATGTCAATCTGGACCCGCATCGCCGAAGCCGTTTCTGCCCTCACCGCTGGTGAAGGGTTATCGGCGGTATTTGACAAGCTGCGCACGCCAACCGAACGCTCTGCGGCCTTCGCGATCGCGGTGATCGCATTGGGCGCAAAAATGGCCAAGGCAGACGGGCAGGTCACCCGCGATGAGGTCACGGCCTTCCGCGAGGTCTTTGCGATCCCGGCCTCGGACGAAAAGAACGCCGCGCGTATTTTTAACATGGCCCGCACCGATATTGCAGGGTTCGAGGAATACGCCCATCGCATTCGCGCGATGTATGCAGACAAAACTACAGGCGCGCCCTTATGTGATCTGATGGAGGGCCTGTTTCACATCGCCCTTGCCGACGGTCAGTATCACCCCAACGAAGACCAATTCCTGTCGCGCGTCGCTGAAATTTTCGGCCTTGAGCCGCGCGCGTTCCAACGCCTGCGGGCGCAATTCGTGCCCGATGCGCAACGCGACCCCTATGATGTGCTGGGTGTTGATCCCGGCACACCACTGCCTGAAATTCGCAAGGCATGGCGTGATCTTGTGCGCGAAACCCATCCTGACCGCATGATTGCGCGCGGCGTGCCCCAAGAGGCGGTCAAGCTGGCCGAGAAACGCATGATTGCGATCAACACCGCATGGGACGACATCGAACAGGCCCGAAAATGAGGATCGCAACCTACAACGTCGAGTGGTTTTCCAACCTGTTCGACAATGAGGGCACCCTACTTGACGATAACCGATGGTCGGGGCGACGCGATATTGTGCGCATGGATCAGATCGCCGCACTTGGTATCGTGTTCAAGATGATGGATGCGGATGCGATCATGGTGATCGAAGCACCCGACGGCCATGCGCGCCGCGACGGGGTTGCCGCACTTGAAAACTTTGCTGCCCATTTCGGATTGCGCGCACGCAGCGCCCTGATGGGATTTGTTAGCGAAACGCAGCAGGAAATCACCCTGCTTTATGACCCTGACAAGATGTCGGCGCGTCACGATCCCATCGGTGAGCAGACAGGCAAACAAGGTGCGCGCGACGCGCCACGCTTTGACAACGTGTTCCGCATTGATCTGGATACTGACGCAGCACCTGACCTAGTGCGGTGGTCCAAACCCCCGCTTGAAGTCGCGGTCGAAACAGCCAGTGGCACGGCCCTGCGGATGATCGGTGTGCATGCCAAATCCAAAGCACCGCACGGCGCGCGCAACAAGGCCGAGGTCATACGCATTTCCATCGAAAACCGCCGCAAGCAATTGGCACAGTGTATCTGGCTGCGCCAACGGATCGAGGGGCACCTAGAGGCTGGAGAGCCGCTGATCGTGATGGGCGATTTTAACGATGGTCCCGGGTTGGACGAATACGAAAAACTGTTCGGGCGGTCGGGCATCGAGATTGTGATAGGTGAAAACGGCGCAACCCGCCTGTTTGATCCACATGCGCGCATGGCCTTGTCGCGCCGGATCGTCGCCACGCCGACCACGGCGCGGTTCAAATTGCCACCCGACGGGCGGTTTTTGCAGGCGCTTTTGGATTACATCATGGTCTCGCCCGATCTGGAGCGCCGTGCGCCCGTCTGGACAATCTGGCATCCGTTCGATCATCCGGCATGTTACGCAAACGCCATGTTGCGGGATGCTTTGCTAACGGCGTCGGATCATTTCCCCGTCACAATCGATATTGATCTGTGACTTGGGATTTCGCCCGTTAGCCCCTATATTGGTGCCATGAAACAGATCATCGCCGCCACATTCGCCCTTACAATTGTTGCCACGCCATTGGCCGCACAAGAAGACCAAGGCCCTGATATGCAAGAAGGTTTTTCCCTCATGGAGGAGGGGGCCAAGCTGCTTTTTCGCGGCTTTATGGACGAGATGGAGCCGGCTTTGGATGGGTTTGCGGACATGGCGCAAGAGCTTGAACCCGCGCTTGAAATGCTCGCCACGGAAATGGGCCCCGCCCTGATGGCACTGATGTCACGCCTTGACGATGTGCGCCATTATGAGGCGCCGGAAATCCTGTCAAACGGCGATATTATTATCCGTCGCAGCCCCGATGCCCCGCCCTACGAAGCCGAGGTTGACGAGATCGACGAAGGCGCGGAAATCGACCTTTAGGATTTTCGCTTGGCCTTGATCGTCACGATTGGCGTCGCACCCATCGCGCTTGCCAGTGTCGTAAAGCGGGCCTCTGCGACCTCTCCGAACAGCGGACGCGAGCGGTTGCGCAAAACGATCTCAAGCTCTTTCTTTTTGGGGCGCCATTGCAACTCGCCGGGCTCTTCGTCAGTCGAAAGCAATAACATCGCCCCGAACCGCATCGCTTTGCCCAAAATCTCGGCGTCGAGCTGCTCTTTTTCGCTCAACAGTGTGAACAGGCTTTCAAACGGCGTGCCTTCGCGTTTGTTGGCGTAGCGGTGCAGCAGGGCGATGCCCAGAAACACCCGTTCCGAATGCTTGAGGCCACCCAGATTGGCGCGGGTCGCGTTGTCAAAACACACTTCGGCGCGATAGTCGGGATGCGCGCGCCAGCTGACATCATGCAACAGGCAAGCCGCGCGAATGATGCGCTGGCGTTGCCAGCCAGATTGCTTGAACAACGGCGCGATAAAGCGGTGCAAGGCTCGCCCAAATCCGGGCATGCGCGCGTCTTTGGCCTCGACGAAACGGCAAGCCTCGATCAAGGGGTCACGCTCGCGCAGGCGTTGCGGCATTTGTTCGTAAAGCATCCCTTCGCGGATGCCATAACTGGAAATTGCAATGTCTTTGGGTTTGAAAACCCTGATCAATTCGCGCAAGACATGGATCGCATATGGCACCAGCGACATCCGCGCATCTGAGATATTGCAGCGATTCCGCAGCTCTTGCAGGTTAGATTCTTCGATATATTCCAGTGTCTTGCTGACTTGGCGCGATGTCATGCGGTATTCGTGTAGCACCCTTAGCGGATAGCCGCGCCGCTCCATGTCGACCCGTGCAATTGCGCGCCATGATCCACCCACAAGAAACAACCGCATGGCCGTTTCATTGTTCATTTGGCTGTGCAGGTCAGCCATAACGTTTTTGATATGGGCCTTCAGCCCCTTCTTGCCGCCTTTCACTTCGCGCAATTTCAGCGGCCCAAGCGGAGAACTGAGGCGCCGCCCCACGCGCCCTTCGGACAGATCGGCAAGTTCCATCGAGGAGCCGCCAATGTCGCAGACCATTCCGTAGCTTCCTGGCCAACCCAGCAGGACACCCTGTGCGGACAGGCGCGCCTCTTCCTGCCCGTCGATTACCCAGAGTTTCAGGCCGGTTTCGCGTTCGACTTGCGCGCGGAAATCAGGGCCGTCGCTAGCTTCGCGCACGGCGGCGGTGGCCACAGCCGTCAGCGGTGAAATCTTCATACCCTTGGCCAAAGCCACGAAACGGTGGATCGCGGACAGGGCGCGCAGGCGTCCTTCGGGGTTCAGCATTCCGGTGTCGGACAGGCCTGCGCCAAGGCCCGCCATGATCTTTTCGTTATAGAAATACGCAGGGCTGCGTGCGGCCCCATCAAACACCACCATCCGCACCGAGTTCGAGCCGACATCGACTACGCCAACCCGCGACAGGGCCCGTGCTTGGGGGTCATTGAAAAGCGGGCGGCCAAATGGCCCCCAGTCTTCATGTTCGCCGCTCTGAGTTTCACCGTCCAAGAACTCCCCCCCCTTTTTCGGTCTTCTGACCATGGCGTTTACACGCGCCCCAAGTCAATTGCCCGAAGGTTCTTCTTCGGTATGGGTAAGTTTTGGCACATCCGACGCGCCTGCCGATCCGCGCCCGGACAATGACGGATTTTCCATAAAAAAGCGGTGGCAATTAAAGGCGAATGTGCCCTCGGGCACCTCGTCGCGGGCAAACGCGCCGTCCGGCCCCATCACCCAGCTTTGTGCCACATCATGCAGGTTTGCGGCCATAATCTGACTGACGATCTGCGCTTTGACGGTGTTGTTGGTAATCTCGACCAGTGTTTCGACGCGGCGGTTCAGGTTGCGCCCCATCCAGTCGGCTGAGGACATAAAGACCCGCGCCTTTTTGTGCGGCAGACCAGATCCATTGCCAAAACACACGATCCGGCTGTGTTCCAAGAACCGCCCGACAATGGATTTGACGCGAATGTTGTCCGACAACCCCTTGATGCCTGGACGCAGCCCGCAAATGCCACGGATCACAAGGCTGATTTTCACGCCCGCCTGACTGGCGTTGTAAAGTGCGTCAATCACGTCCTCTTCGATCAGGCTGTTCATCTTGGCCCAAATTTCAGCCGGTTTGCCGTTCTTGGCGTGTTCAGCCTCGGCGGCGATCAATTCAAGCAGGCGTGGCTTGAGTGTCAGCGGGGAAATAGCAAGGTTTTCAAGGGTTTCAGGCTGTGCATAGCCTGACAGATAGTTAAACACTTTGGTCGCATCGCGCCCCAGTGCGGCGTCACAGGTGAACAGTGACAGGTCGGTGTAGACCCGTGCGGTGATTGGGTGATAATTGCCGGTGCCGTAATGGGTATAGGTTACAAGCCGTTCCCCCTCGCGCCGCACGACGGTGCTGATTTTCGCGTGGGTCTTGTAGTTGATAAAGCCGTAGACCACATGCGCGCCGGCGCGTTCCAGACGGCGGGATTGGCGAATATTGGCGGCCTCGTCAAAGCGCGCCTTGAGTTCCACAAAGGCGGTGACGGATTTGCCTTCCTCGGCCGCTTCGCACAGGGCTTCGACGATCGGCGAGCGGGTCGAGGTGCGATAAAGCGTCTGTTTGATCGCCACCACATCGGGATCGCGCGCGGCCTGCGCAAGGAAACGCACAACCATATCAAAGGTCTCGTAGGGGTGATGCAGCAGCATGTCCTTCTGGCGGATTGCCGCAAACATATCGCCGTCGTGATCAAGCACCCGTTCGGGCACGCGCGGCGTAAAACTGGGCCACAACAGATCAGGGCGATCTTCCAGCACCAGTTCCGACAGATCGGACGCGCCGATCAACCCGTCAACTTCAACGACCTCGTCCTCGGTCACGTGCAATTCGCCCATGATCATTTTCTTCAACGCGGGCGGGGCGTTGGTCGACAATTTCATGCGTACCACTTCGCCACGGCGTCGACGTTTCAGCGCGGTTTCAAATTCGCGCACAAGGTCTTCGGCCTCGTCTTCCAGCTCAAGATCACTGTCACGCAGGATGCGGAACGCACAATGACCTTTGACTTTGTAGCCCGGAAACAGACTGCCAAGATGTTCCAGCAGCAGGTCTTCAAGGGGCAGAAAACGGTGGTCCCCCTCGTTGGGCAGCGCGATAAAGCGATCAATCTGATGCGGCACAGGCAGCATGGCGCGCAGCGGGCGCTTGTCACTGGCGCGTTCCAGTTGCAGTGCGAGCGCAAAACCTTCGTTGGGCAGGAACGGAAAGGGATGCGCGGGGTCAATCGCAAGTGGCGACAACACCGGAAAGACCTGATTAAGAAACACGTCCTCAAGGTAAGTCTTATCATCTGCGGTGAGCGCCTCGCGGGACAAGATCGAAATGCCCGCAGCCTCCATTTCACCCGTAAGGGCGCTAAAGACTTTTTGCTGACGCGCCATCAGGCTGCGTGCGTTCGTATCAATTAGCGCCAGCTGTTCGACTGGGCTAAGCCCGTCCATTGACGGGGTCAGCGTGCCCTCGTGGGCCAATTCACGCAGCCCTGCGACACGCACGGTGTAAAATTCATCCAGATTGGTCGCAGAGATCGACAGAAATCGCAGCCGTTCCAACAGTGGCACACGGGGGTTTTCCGCCTCCTCCAGCACGCGCCAGTTAAAGCCAAGCCAGCTTAGCTCGCGGTTCACAAAGCGGGACGGCCCGCTAAGGTCGCCGTCAAGGGCAACTGCGGCAGGGAAAGGGGATTCAAGAAAATCTGCGTGTGTCATCGGGGCCTTATGGCGCGTTGTTACAATTGGGGAGCAGCCAATTATCGCGCGCTTTGGGCCAGTTTGTCCAGCACAGCCTTGGCCAGTGGCACCTTGATCGCGCGCTGCTGTGCCAATGCCATGCGATCCAGTTGTGTCACCACGTCGGCCGCCGCCTGAAACGACCGCGTCATATTGCGTAGCAGGTAGTCAAACGCGCGCGGATCGGGTGACAATTGGCGATCTTGAAACAGCTTCATCAGCACGGCCCCCAGCAACCTGTCATCGGGATCATCAATGCGAATGACGCTGGTTCCTTGCATCCGGCTGGCCAGATCGGGCAGGGCGATGGTCCAACGGGTCGGGGCGGTGGCACCTGTCAACAGCAGCCGTCCACCCGTGGCGCGCAGGTGGTTGTGGGCGTGAAACAGCCACTCTTCGCCCGATTGCGGCAGGGTTTCCACGTCTTCGATGACAACACAGGGTGCATCAGGTGGCGCGAGAGTTGCGCCGCCAAGGTCGGCCGCGGCGATGATTTGCGCACCACTTAGATGTTGAAACACGCGGGCAAGGTGGCTTTTGCCTGATCCATGCGGGCCAATCACCGCCAGCTTGCCATCGGGCCAGTTTTGCCAATCGGTGATCATCGCGTAGGCCGCCGCATTGGCATCGCTGACAAAGAAATCATCAGGATCGAGTGCGACACGCGTTGGCCAGTCAAAGGCGAGCTGCTGCGCCATGTCAGTCTTCTTCAGCGAAGCCTTTGTAGAGGCGACCCTTTTTGTATTCAGCGATGCCAAATCGCGCGACAACACCCAACATGGCCGCGACAGGGACCGCGACAAGCATGCCGACGAAACCGAACGATGATCCAAAGACCGCCAGCGCAAACAAGAGCCAAACAGGCTGCAACCCAACGCTTTTGCCGACCAACTTTGGGGTTAACACGTTCCCCTCAAGGAACTGTCCCAGCACAAAGATACCACCCACGGCAGCGATCCAACCCCATTCGCCCCAAAACTGAAACAGCGCCAAGCCGATGGCCAACGTGCCCCCGACCAAAGCCCCGATATAAGGAATGAAGGTGATCAAACCGGCAATAAACCCGACCACTAGGCCGAAATTAAGCCCGACCAGCATCAGTGAAATCGCGTAATAAGATCCAAGAACCAGGCAAACCGTGCCTTGTCCGCGGATAAACGAAGCCAGCGTATTGTCGATCTGACCTGCCAGATCGCGCACAACGGGCGCGTGATCGCGTGGCAAAAGGTCGTCGATCTTGGCGACCATGTTGTCCCAGTCCAGCAGCAAATAGAACGTCACAACCGGCACGACAACAATCAGCACCATGACGTTGACCAGGGACATCGCCGAACTGACAACCGAATTGATCAGATCGCCGCCCTTGGACTGGATGGTTTCACCAATAGCCACCAACTGGTGACGGATCATGCTGTCGGCGTCCATCAGCTGCGGAAATTTCGTGGTTAACCAAGCTTGCAATCTTGTGAACAAGTCAGGTGCTGTATTGATCAGTTGGCCCGTCTGCTCGACCAGTGTCGGGATAACCAACAGGATCGCGATGACGAAAAGCAGAATCCCGACAAGTGTGATCGTGACGGTGGCCATGATCCGGCTCAGCCCCCAAGCTTCAAGCCGATCCGCGACCGGATCAAGGAAATAGGCTACGGCCCCGCCCAGCACAAACGGCAGGATCACGTCGCCAAGATACCAAAGCACAATCAGGAAAGCCGCCGTAGCGACACCCCAATATTTGGCCTGTTGTTGAACCGGATATGCCATATGACCCTCGCGCGTGAACTGCCTCTTACTTGGCTGATGCGCGGGTCGGATGCAAGAAAAAGGCCCCGCAGGGTGTGGCGGGGCCTTTCATTATCATTGGGCTTGATCAGTGGCAGGCAGGGCGTGTGCCTGGCAGCAGAACCTTGTCGATCACGTGGATCACGCCGTTGCTGGCAATGATATCGGCGATGATCACATTGGCCATCTCGCCGGTGCCGTCGGCAATCGTCACGCCAGCCGCGTCGGATGTGATGCACAGACGCTCGCTTTCGAGAACGGGCTTGAAGTAGTTGGAACCGCTTGGAATATCGGCGGCGCGCAGCAAGCGATCATCCACGTGATAAAGCAGCACGTTGGTCAACTGGCCTTTGTTTTCTTCCATCAAAAGCGTTTCGACTGTGCCCTCGGGCAGTGCGGCAAAAGCGTCATTCACGGGTGCGTAAACCGTAAACGGGCCGGGGCCTTGCAGGGTTTCAACCAGCCCGGCGGCTGTCACGGCAGCGACCAGCGTGCTAAAGCGTTCGTCAGCCACGGCAATGTCAACGATTGTATTGGCTGTGGCAGCGCCTGCTACAGTGGTGCTCAGGACCGCGGCGGCGGCAAGTTTGCTGAAAAGGTTCATCTGTTTGTCCCGTCTGTTGGATGATGCGTTGTTGCATATGCCAAGGGTTACGGCGGGTTGACCTGTCTGGTTCACCAATCTCGCGAAACTGTCATAAGTCTGAAATCTTTGATCCAATCGGCGTTTTGCGGGCTAAAGGCGCGTGGAACTATACTTGCGACTTCAGGGGCCGCGCCGTAAACCTGTCTCGAAATCACATTCCATAAGGGTCTATCCCATGCGCCTGAGCCGCTATTTCCTGCCCGTCATCAAAGAGACACCTTCCGAGGCGAAGATCGTCAGTCACCGCCTGATGCTGCGTGCGGGGATGATCAAACAGTCCAGCGCGGGCATTTATTCTTGGTTGCCGCTTGGGTTCAAGTTGCTGCGAAAGCTGGAAAATATCGTTCACGAAGAACAGCAGCGCGCGGGCCATATCCCGATGTTGATGCCAACGCTGCAATCGGCGGATTTGTGGCGCGAAAGTGGGCGCTATGACGGCTACGGCGAAGAAATGCTGCGCATGCAAGACCGCCATGGCCGCGACCTGCTGTTTTCCCCCACAGCCGAAGAAATGTTCACCGACGTTTTTCGCGCCAACGTGAGTAGCTACAAAGACCTGCCGCTGACGCTTTATCAAATCCAATGGAAATTTCGCGATGAAATCCGCCCGCGTTTCGGCGTAATGCGGGGCCGTGAATTCCTGATGAAGGACGGCTACAACTTTGATTTGACAAAAGAAGACGCGCTGCATGCCTACAACCGCCATTTGGTCAGCTACCTGCGCACTTACGAACGCATGGGATTGCAGGCGATCCCGATGCGCGCGGATTCCGGCCCGATTGGTGGCGATTACACTCACGAATTCCTTGTGCTGGCGGAAACTGGCGAAAGCGAAGTGTTCTATGACAGCCGCGTCACTGATATCAAGTTGGGTCAACGCGACATCAATTTCGACGATGTGGCCCAGTGCCAAGGCGTGATGGAAGAATTCACCTCGCTTTATGCGCGCACCGATGAAACCCATGTGGCTGATGAATTTGCCAAAGTCCCCGAGGCCAACCAGCGCACCGCGCGTGGCATTGAAGTCGGGCAAATCTTCTATTTTGGCACGACTTATTCGGAACCCCTTGGCGCAACCGTTCAAGGGCCGGATGGCGCAAAAACACCTGTTCATATGGGCAGCCACGGCATCGGCGTGTCCCGCCTTTTGGGCGCGATCATCGAAGCAAGTCATGATGACAAGGGCATCATCTGGCCCGAAGGCGTGACGCCGTTTCACTGCGGAATCGTTAACCTGAAATCGGGCGACAGCGAAGCCGACGCCGCCTGCGAGAGCCTGTATAAAGAGATCACCGCGCTGGGTCTCGAGCCGCTTTATGACGACCGCGACGAACGGGCAGGTGCTAAATTTGGCACGATGGACCTGATAGGCTTACCTTGGCGTATCACGGTCGGGCCGCGCGGATTGAAGAATGGCGTTGTTGAACTGACCAGCCGTCGCACCGGCGAAAGCGAAGAAATGACGCCTGCGCAGGCCGTGACCAAGATCGCGAAGATCTACGCACCCCACGTGCCCGTCAAAGGCCACGCCGACGTGGAGCCGATGGCGAACCGGTCGTTCCATACGTGGATGTAGGCTAGCGCATGGCGCGGCCCGCAATCGATCCAACGGTTGATTTGATCGCTTGGATGGTGGCACTACGCGCCGATCCATCCGCATATGCGGGCGCTGCTGGGGTTGCACGGCTTTACCGTGACCTTGAAACATGGCGCATCGCGCAAGACGATGCGCCTGATATGATTGATATGGGCATGCATCTTGTGCACCCGCGCCGCCACGGTTTGCACTTCTTGCTTGGCGCTGCGGGGCATTTCAAAGGCTACTATGGCACCGACGAAACCCGCGCACGCTGGGCGGGCAACAACAATTGGGGCGCTTGGCTTGGTCTGCTAAGTGATAACGCAGAACAAGCGCTGGACCGCGTTTTCAAATGGCTTGATCTTTTTGTCGAAATCAATGGGCTGACGGCTGCGCAACCACACCCGATTGTGACTGATACACGCCCGTTCGTGCGCGTGCTGGACCTGTTGCGCCCGATGCGAACCGACCCGACCGCGCGCCCCGGCGATGGCAGCTTGCAAGCGCTACAGGCACATCTGCACGCGATTTCAGCCGATAAAGGCACGCGCATGGATGAATTTACACAGGTATTACTAAGCAATATCAGTGCGATGCTGGATTACCGTAGTCGCCACACGGTGTTGTCTGTACAAGACATGTTCACGGGGCCACTTGCGGGCGGCGGTATCGACGCACAAGCACAAAAGATACGCCCCAAAGGCGATCGGTGGCAGGCCTATTTCGGATCGGTCGATCAGCTTTATGCGAATTGGCGCGGAATGCACCAATCACAAGGCGGCACCCGTTCGCTGATCAAGGGCTGAGGCGTTGACCTTTGGCCCGTTGCGCCATTAGGTGATCCCCAAAACCAAAAAGGTGCAGCAGATGGCAGGCCAGACCGCCCCGTTTTCCCGCTTCGAATGGATGATTGCCTGGCGATATATCCGCGCCAAACGCGCTGAAGGCGGCGTGAGTGTCATGACATGGATTTCCCTGAT
>JBLHNX010000032.1:0-13429 GCA_047622125.1 Paracoccaceae bacterium
CGGTCCCCGACACACATTTCCAGTTTGGTCTGCCTTGGGGCAAACACGCGGATTCAACCGAAGCGCTGCGCGATGCGATGGCGGCTATGATGGCAGGCGCGCAATCGGTCTATTGTGGGTATAGCCCTAAGATCGTTGAGGCGCTGGCCGTTGAGGGTGTGCCAGTCATCTGCCATGTCGGCTTGGTCCCGCCCAAGGCCACATGGACGGGCGGATTTAAGGCCGTAGGCAAGACGTTCGAACAGGCCCTCATAATCTGGCAACAGGTGCAGAATTTTGAGTCCGCAGGTGCCTTTGCCGTTGAGATGGAAGTCATCCCCGCCGCCCTTGCGACCGAGATAACAAAGCGCACGAAGATGCTGACGATTTCGCTCGGTTCTGGCGCCGGCTGCGATGCACAATACTTGTTTTCCGCTGACCTGCTGGGAGAAAATCGCGGCCACATTCCGCGCCACGCCAAGATTTATCGCTATTTCTCCGCCGAACGCGACCGGATGCAAGGCGAACGCATCGCGGCGTATGGCGAATTTATCGCAGATGTGCGTCGCGGGGTTTTCCCGAACGATGTGCAATCAGTGGCCATGGACGATGCGGTGCTGGCGCAGCTTTGGAAAGATTAGGGCGGATTGCAGCGACGGAAGCCATGCAGAGGATTGCTTTCAGGTGGGCGTCCGAATGCCATTGAATTGATTTCCTGTTTCCAGACATTCGCTGCGAGGCAGCAAATCGGTTTTGTTGATGGCGTGGGGGTAACAACGAAATACTTTAGATGCTGCGCAGTTGATGCTTATCCAACAAATCCAATAGGGTCGATTGCGCTTGTGTGCGATGTGCATGGTGGATGCGATAAGCCACATCTGCTTGGCCGCCTCGAATTGCGTCCAGAACTTGGCGGTGATCGTTATTAGATTTATGCGGTTTTTCCCGCATAAACAGAGTTATCGCACGAGCGCGGCGAACTTGATCGGCCATCATGGACACAACGCTTGTGATACGAGTATTGCCTCCGAGGCGCACAAGTTCTGAGTGAAATTGATCATCCGCTTTGGCCCAGCCGCGCAGATCATCTGTTTCGAGAGATTGATCCATGTTGTCGATTGCAGATGCCAGTCCCGCAAGCTCGGTTTCGCTGTACCCTGCCTGCGCAGCATTTCGTGCTGCAACACTTTCGAGCGCCGTAAGAACTTCGTAGATCTCACGCATATCATCCGGCGATATCGCGAGAATTCGAACACCTTTGCGGGGCCGCATTTCAAGTAGGCCTTGCGCCTCAAGCGCCAGTGCAGCCTCGCGAATTGGAGTGCGCGACATTTTAAGACGGACCGCAAGTTCACTTTCGAGATGGTTTGACCCGCCGGCAAGTTCACCGCTAAAGATCAGCTCCCGCAATTCTTCAATGGCACGATGGCTGCTAGAGAGTAATTTCACCGTGCCGTTCTCCATCGGTTCAGACTTTCAATTTTTGGGCCTTATCTGCTGACGCATATATAGCCTCTTCGATGCGGATAACTTGCAAATAATCGCGGGCTTCATTCTCGATGCTTGTGCCATCCAAAATCCCGCAAATCACGTGCGATTGCAAGTGATGGACGCAATCGCCACCGAATCCTTCCCTCGTATTCGGACCAAGCAGGGTTTTCATTGTCATTGTCGAATATTTTCGCAGCTGTACTGCGCCATCTCCGGTCAGGGTCAAGGTGCCTTCGGTGCCCTCAATCAGCCCCTCGCCCATGGTGCAGCGTGTATTCTCCGCAGCATGGTCAAGGTGGCGGTTCCCATCAAATATGGCACGCGCCCCATGAGAGTGGTCAAACAGAATGTACCCTGCATCTTCGCCCGCAATCACCGGGTTTATCTTTCGTAGATCGGCATACACTGCCTTGGCGTCACCCAGCAAATACCGGAATGTATCGATGAAATGGACAGCCGTTTCGTGGACCAAAAACTTTTCCATTTGCTGAAAATACGGCTGCCGATCAAGATAAGCACGTGGTCCCTGTCCGTCGCCTGGGCGTAGGCGGAATGTAACCTGCTGGACCGTGCCAACCGCGCCGTCATCGATTGCGGTCTTGATCGCGCGATACCACGGTTGGAACCGGAAATTTTCGTGGACGATGATGCGCGCGCCTGCGGCCTCGGCCAGCGCGGTGACGCTTTCTGCCTCAGCCAGATCGTTGCAAAAAGGTTTCTGGCAAATCATCGTCTTGATCCCCGCCGCCAGCGCCGTCTTGATCGTCTCGACATGGGCGACCGGCGGCAGGATGATGTCGAGCAGATCGGGAGTGGTATCTGTCAACATCTGACCAAGGTCGTCGTACGCAGGCAAACCTGTTGACTGTGCCTTCTCGATGTCGCGATTGCAGGACCCCACCAGCGTAACGCGATCCATGCGCGCCCAACTGCCATAATGGAACTGACTGAAGTAGCCCGCGCCGACACATGCAACTCTGATGGTCATACCGATAGCTCCTTAACAACATCCAAACCAATGGAAGACGTTGATCCTGTACCGCCCAGATCAGGGGTCAGGCCGTCACCGCGCGCGATCACATCTTCGACCGCTTTTCGCAATCGCTCGCCATCTCTCATCATGTCGGTATTGTCGTGTTTCGTGCCTAGCCAATCCAACATCATCGCACCGGACAGGATCATTGCCATCGGGTTCGCCTTACCCATGCCTGCAATATCAGGCGCGGACCCGTGGCACGGTTGGAACACGGCATTGTCCAGTCCTATATCTGCGGATGGAGCCACACCAAGTCCACCCATCAGACCAGCACCTAAATCAGACAAAATGTCTCCAAACATGTTCTCGGTCACCAACACATCAAAATCCCATGGCTTTTGCACCATCCAAAGGGCGGTGGCATCCACGTAAGCGTGATCGGCCATCAGTTCGGGGAAATCCTTGGCAATACCATCAAAAATGTCCCGGAAAAACGCGAATGCTCGAAAGACGTTCGCCTTGTCCACACAGGTAACCCGACCAGGCCCGCTCCCTTTAGCCTTGCGATCACCAGCCAACTTAAAGGCAAACCGGAACAGTTTTTCGGAAATGTCACGGGTGATCAGTAGGGTTTCGCGGGCTTCGTCTTTTGTAACCTCACCGCGCCCTTGTGAATAAAATAGACCTTCCGTGCTTTCGCGAATTAGAACAAAATCAACCTCGCGCCCTTCGGGCATATTCAAAGGAGTGCGCTGGCCGGGGAAAATGCGTACCGGACGGACGCCTGCAAACAACGTAAGCGCTTTGCGAAGTTCAATCTGTGGCGAGATTTCGGTTCCATCATCATAGCGCACTGTGGGCAAACCCATCGCCGACAACAAGATCGCATCCGATTGACGCGCAGCATCCATTGATGCTTTTGGGAGAGATTCGCCCGTTTGCGCATAATGGGCTGCACCCGCCGGACAGTCGATGAACGACAACTCATATGTGCTATGGGTGGCCAGCTTGCGCAGGATCTCGACGGTGGGACGTGTAATCTCCGGTCCGATCCCGTCGCCATCAAAGACTGCGATATCAAAGCTATTTTTCATATAATCCCTCGTTCCGGTCTGCCCGTTTGGGCTGTATAAATTCTGTGATGCATCTTAAGTTGACAACGTATTATTTAACGCATACATAAATAAATGCAACAAGAAACGAATAGAGTTCTAAAACCTTTAGGGAGGAAGCAAAATGAAAACGACTTTTGGACGGATTGCAGCGGTCGCTGCACTTGTAACGGGAATGGGTTCTGCATCGATAGCGCAGGAATATCCGTTCCGTGACATTACAACGGCTGTTGTTTGGGGCGCCGGTGGCGGTACAGACAGCATCAACCGTATGATCATGGCGGAAATGGAAAAATACCTGCCCGTCAGCATCAACGTCATCAACCAGACCGGCGGCGTCGCCGGTTCTAACGGTATGGTTTATGTTCAGAACCAAGCAGATGATGGTTACACATTGGTTGGTCTATCCGAATCCAACGTAACAGCCGCCGTTCAAGGTGGCTGGGATCAACGTTTTGATTTCTGGTTCCCGTTCATCGTTGGCGGCTCACCTGACCTGATCTCGGTTCCTGCCGACAGCCCCTACACCACACTTCAAGAGCTTGTCGATGCGGCCCAAGCAAACCCCGGCTCCATTCCCGCAGCGGCATCCGGCGCTGGTTCGATCCACCACCTGAACTTGCTTGCGATCCAAAACGGTACGGACGCGACGTTTAACTTCATTCCATACGGTGGTTCAGCCCCCGGACAGGAAGCCGCACTCGCGGGTGAAGTTGCACTGGTTGTTACGTCATTGGCCGAGCAAGCCGCACTGATTGAGGGTGGTTTGCTGCGCCCATTGGCAATGCTGACACCGGAAGAATCCACAATTGGCGGCGTCACTGTTCCATCCGCCTTTGATCTGTATGATGGTCTGGACGAATACCTTCCGCTCAAGCAGGCGATTGGTTTTGCGATCCATAACTCAGCGTCTGACGACGTAAAGGCAGCGCTCGTTGCGGCCTTTGATCAAGCAATGGCTGGTGATACGGTTGCCGAATGGGCCCTCGCAAATAACTACGATATCGGTGGTCAGTCCGGTGCAGAGGCAACAGCCCTGTTCACTAATCTGGAAGAGACTTTCGCATGTACCCTTCAGGAACTGGGTGCAGCAGAAGTTGACCCTGCCACGCTGGGTATCATGTGCGAATAACGCGCATTTAAATGAATTGAGGCGGGGCGCGCATTCTGCGCCCCGTTTTACGATCACCACTATCGGCTAAGGGGCCTGCCAATGGGCAACGACGTGGACAACACAAACGACATCGCCGCGCTACGCGCCCGAGATTTTTGGGCCGCATTGGTCTTGATCGCGGTCTCAGCATTCTTTTTGTGGCGCACCAGTTTCATCCCCTTATTTGGCGGCAACCGCGCCGGCGTCAGCGGCGCCAGCTGGTACAATTCCGCAGCTATCGTACCCCTGGGCGTATTCAGCGCCCTTTTCATCCTCGCAATTTTTCTGCTCGTCACCGCGATCCGCGCAGGCGGCGCCAAAACGGCCCTTACTGCGGTCGGCATCGGCTGGAACCGGTTTGAGGCAATCCGGTTCAGCACCATCGGGATCATCATCGGGTCTTACATCGTCGGCCTTGTACCACGTGTTGATTTTATTCTTTGCAGCGGGCTTTTGATCACCGCGCTGATTTACGGGTTCCACACAGGCAACCCGCGCCGGATGATGACATCCGCGATCGCTATGTTCATCCCCGCCGTCTACGCCTTGGCGATGCACTTGCCGCAATCACAGTGGGCCGCACCCCACGATGATGACTGGCTCACCCTCGTGGTCTGGATCATCCTGAGCGTGATCGCGTGGCGAGGCCCGCGCGATGCAGTGGCCCGTGCAATTCCTATCATCGCTATCACCGCGCCGATCATCCTCGTCTGCGCCATGGCCTTTGGTTTCCGTCAAAACGTTCCTAATCGCAGCGGCCTGATCTTTAGCCAGATCGAATACCAATATTACGTCAACATTCGCCCGATCTGGAGAAACTGATGGAATTTGTCCTGACACAACTCTCTGGTTTTGGAGGCGCGTTTTATAACCTTGCCAGCGATCCAATCACGTACATTTACCTTATCAGTTCGGTTTTCCTTGGTATTGTGTTTGGCGCCTTGCCCGGCCTGACAGCGACCCTTGCGGTGACAATCCTGACGGGGTTCTTCGGCAATAAAATCCCGCTCGATTATTCGATGATCGCGTTGCTTGGGGCCTATGTCGGTGCGATTTATGGCGGCTCTTACCCCACAATTCTGCTGAATATTCCGGGTACCGCAGCTTCTGCGGCCACAGCGATGGACGGCTATCCGTTGGCCAAGCAGGGTCGCGGCGGCGAGGCATTGGGCCTGACCACCACTGCGAGCTTCATTGGAACGCTAATCGGCACAGTCGCCCTATTGATCTTCGTATGGGTACTGCTCTTGGTGTCCAAAAACATTGCGAGCCCTGAAAAGGCACTGCTTGCGCTGTTTGGCATCTTGTTGTCGGGCACCTTGATGTCCGAGGACCTTGTGATCAAGGGCTGGATCGCGGGCCTAATCGGTTTGGCGATGGCGATGGTCGGGCTTGACCCGCTCCTGTCCGAGCCGCGCTATACGTTTGGATGGTCTTACCTTTTATCCGGTTTTCAGGTCGTGCCCGTATTGATGGGCGCGTTTGCAGTGCCCCAGATCATCGAAGGTCTGCGGGCGATGGAAATGGGCAAAATGGTTCAACTCGAAGGGCGCATCCTCCCCAATCTGAAAACCATCCGCAAACATATGCCGACAATTGCGCGCTCGGGTGTAATCGGCACCAGCGTCGGTGCCCTTCCCGGCGTCGGCGAAGATGTTGCCGGCTGGGTCAGCTACGGGGTCGGTAAATCCGTCAGCCCCGATGGCGAGAATTTTGGCAAAGGATCGATTGACGGCCTGCTTTGTTCCGAAACCGCAAACAATGCTTGCATCGGTGGCGCGCTGATCCCGCTTTTGGTGCTGGGTATTCCCGGATCCCCGCCCGCTGCGGCGCTCATGGGTGCCTTCACCATCAACAACATCATTCCGGGTCCGACGATTGACCCCGACATCATCCTTCGGGTGGTCGCGATCATGGTTATGGCGTCGTTTACAATGGCGATTATGGGTCTGTTCACGGCGCGAATTTTCATCAAGATCTTACGTATCCCGCAGACTGTTTTCCTGCCCATCGTTATGGTGCTGACCACCATCGGCTCGTTCAGCGTCGGTGGCGGGATCAACGATCTGTACCTGATGCTGGGAGTCGGGTTCGTGGCCTACTTTATGAACATGCTGCGCTATCCAATTGCGCCCCTTGTCATTGGCGTCATTTTAGGTGGATTGTTTGACGAAACGTTCCGCCGATCCTTGCTCATTTCCGAAGGAGATCTTTCGGTCTTTGTCAGCCGCCCCGGCGCTGCCATTTTATTGGCGATGATTGTTGCACTTGTCCTATCACAATTGCCCGTTGTTCGCCGCATCTTCGCGCGTTTGCGCTGAAAGGCTGTCTAATGCCCTACGCTGTTGTTGTTACCTTCAAAATCAAGCCCGATGCGATGGAGGAATTTGCCCCTTTGATGCAGGCCAATGCAGGCGCAAGCCTGTTTGATGAGGACGGGTGCCATCAATTTGATGTGGCCACCGACCCTGGCCGCCCGAACGAGGTCTTCTTGTATGAAATCTATACGGATCGCGCCGCGTTTGACGCACATCTCGCGTCACCGCATTTCAAGACCTTCGATATGGCGGTGGCTGATATGATTGCCTTGAAGGACCTGCGCACCTATGCGCAGGTTGAACAATGACGCATTGGGAGGTTCACGCAGTCAAATACGCGGATCGCAATGCGCGTACCCGCGCGGACAGCTTTCTGTTTGCTGACAATCACGACGCTCCCCACGCCATGGATTACTATATTTGGGTCTTGCGTCGCGGGGCCGAGGTGATCGTCGTCGATACAGGTTATGACATGGCCGAAGCGACTGCGCGAAACCGACCCATCCGTATGGAACCGGCCGAAGCATTGAGCCCTTTGGGGATTAAGCCTGAAGACGTCACCACAGTCATCGTCACACACCTGCACTACGATCACGCGGGCGGGTTGCACCTGTTTCCCAATGCCAAATTGCATATGCAGGCTGCAGAAATGGCCTTTGCGACCGGACCCTGCATGTGCCACGACACTTTGCGCATGCCTTTTACGGCCAATCACATCTGCGAAGCCATTAAACGCCTGTATTCCGGCCATGTCGTATTTCACGATGGTGATTCACAGGTGGCAGATGGCGTCACCGTTCATTGCATCGGCGGTCACTCGCGCGGGCTGCAATGCGTGCGTGTGCGAACAGACGCGGGCTTGCTGGTTTTGGCATCCGACGCGGCGCACTATTACGAGAACTTTATGATGCAAAAGCCGTTCCCAATTGTGGTTGATATGCAAAATATGCTCGACGGTTTTTCGACGCTCAAACGTCTTGCCAGCACCCCAAACCTGATAGTGCCTGGCCATGACCCGTTGGTCCGCGAACTCTTTCCTGTCGGGGTCGCCCCCCATATCACCCGCTTGGATCAGGACCCCATGAAAGACATCCCACGATGAAAATAGGCGTCATTGCAGATGATTTCACCGGCGCATCCGACATCGCGCTGACTCTCGCGGTCGGTGGTATGACCACCGTCCAGTATGTCGGCGTGCCAAATGGCGCGGCCGGCGATGTGGATGCGGGCGTTGTCGCGCTAAAATCGCGCACCATTCCCGCGCTCGACGCGGTTGCGCAGTCCCTCAAGGCTTGTGATTGGCTTTTGGCCCAAGGCGTGACGCAAATTATTTTCAAGGTCTGCTCCACATTTGACAGCACCGCAAATGGCAATATCGGCCCTGTAACCGCCGCATTGGCCGCGCGTTTGGGCGAAGCCGGTGTCATCGTTTGCCCCGCATTTCCAGAAAACGGGCGTAGTGTTTATCAGGGACATTTGTTCGTGAACGACGGGTTGCTGAATGAAAGCGGGATGCAGGATCACCCCCTGACCCCCATGACAGACGCCGACCTGCGTCGCGTGCTGGCCGCCCAGACAGACTGGCCCATCGCCCATATCGATTTTCGCACCGTGGATCGCGGCGCGGATGCTATTAAGTCCGCCATGCCAGCAAGCCCCGCGATGGTCATTGTAGATGCGGTGCGCGACGCCGATCTTATCCAAGTCGGTGCAGCGGCGAAGCACCGCAAGCTGCTTGTGGGCGGGTCTGGTATCGCAATCGGGCTGCCCGCCAACTTTGGTCATGCGCCTGCCGCACCTCAATGGGCGGGGATTTCCGGAAAGGCCGCAATCCTGTCTGGTTCGTGCAGTCGCGCCACGCGCGCCCAAGTGCACGCTTACACCGGCCCCAAACGCGAAATCACAGCAGAGCAGGTCATGGACGCGACTGTGGACGCAGAAGGTCTGGCCAATTGGGTCATTTCGACCGACGGCGCCCCGCTGATCTATTCCTCCGCCGATCCCAATGTCGTGCGCGCGGCCCAAGACACCTATGGGCGTGATGTGGTGGCGCACCGTATTGAAGCCCTGTTCACCGATTTGACCGCCTGCCTTGTGGCGCGCAACATCAAACGATTGATCGTGGCAGGCGGGGAAACATCCGGAGCCGCCGTGACTGGCTTGAACGCGCCTGCCTTGCGCATCGGGCCAAAATTGGCCGCCGGTGTTCCCGCAATGCGCGTTGAGGGCACGGACATTGCTATCGCGCTCAAGTCAGGCAACTTTGGCGGGCCGGACTTCTTCGCGCAGAGCCTTCAATTGTTGGAGCAATCAACGTGAGCGAGACCACGAAAATGCGCGACCAGATCGCCGCGTTCGCCAAATCAATCTATGATCGTGGGCTGACATCTGGATCAACGGGTAACATCTCGGCGCGGTTGTCGGATGGCACGGTTTTAATGACCCCAACAGGCAGTTCGATGGGCTTTCTGGACCCCGCGCGCATCAGCCATTTGTCGAGTGATATGGTTTTGTTGTCAGGAGACGCTCCCACAAAGGAAATCCCGCTGCACACGGCATTTTATGACACAAGGTCGGAAACTGGAGCGGTTGTGCATCTGCATTCGTGCCATTCAGTGGCATTGTCGATGATGCCTGATACGGACCCCGAAGACGTGATCCCCGTATTAACACCCTATCCGATTATGCGGCTGGGGCGGGTGAAATTGCTGCCGTTCTTCCTACCCGGTGATCCCAAAATGGGGGCAGCGGTACGGGGACTTGCGGGTAAAAGGTCTGCTGTGTTGCTGGCCAATCACGGGCCAGTTGTTGCGGGCAAAGAGCTTGAGGCGACCGTCTACGCGATGGAAGAACTCGAAGAAGGCGCAAAGCTGGCGATGATGACGCGCGGCATGAATAGGATCGGTTTATCCCTCGAAAACACCGAAGATCTGCGCTTGCAATACCTCAACTAAGGTATTTCTTGCTCACCTCATGTGCTACTCGAAGCCCCAGGGGCACCAGACATCGCAGTGGCCCAAAAGTTCACTGCGACGATGTGGCCTAAACCTTGGCTAGGCTTCCTCAGAGCGGTCCGTTGCAGGCGCTGGAGTGGGGCTGAGGGCCGTTATTTCCGCAAAAATCTCGTTCGACAATTCTAGGTTCAATGCATCCAGCGATGGCTTCAATTGCGATGCATTGCGTGCAGAGATCAATGTCGATGTGACTGCCGAATGACGTGCCACCCATGCCACCGCGAGTGTAATAGCTGGGATGGCGCAACGGTCCGACAGCGCGCTCAGTCCGCGGGCGGTTTCGTGCATCCATGGCTGTCCATAGCGCGCGGCATAGGTGCAGTCATCTTTAAGCCGCCCAGCCGCCCCATCAGCGTATTTTCCAGTCAAAAGGCCGCCGCCCAGGGGCGAAAACGGGCAGACAGCGATGTCTTGATCTGTGCAAGCCGGTAGAATTTCTACCTCTACTTGTCGTTTCACGAGATTGTACATCGGCTGACAAACGTCGATCTGCGTTCCAAATTTCGCACAGACTGCCTGTGCCTTCATGATCTGCCACGCCGCGAAATTTGACACCCCGATGTGGCGGATCATCCCCTGCGACTGCATCTCGGCCAGGGTGCCAAAGGTCTCCTCCAGCTCTGTTTCGGTGTCGAACCGGTGCAGATAATACATATCTATCTGGTCGACCCCAATCCGTTTGCGACTCTCCTCAAAAGAAGCGCGTAAGTTGTCTGACGACGGGGGGCGATCATTCGGCGCCTTCGTGGCGATGAGGATGTCATCGGCCATGGGGCCAACCAACTTACCCAAGATGCGCTCAGATTCACCGCCTGTATAGCTGAAGGCCGTGTCGAAAAGGTTGATCCCGGCTTCAATACATACCTCGAACATTTCGCGTGCGCTGTGTTCATCCGCGGTCCGACCAAATTGCATGGCCCCAAATCCCAAGCGGGATACGGGCGTTCCATTTTTCGTTTCTAGAAGATTCATAAGTTGGCTTTCTAAACTAGCGGGCGGTGTCGGATTTCTTTCGGCATATGTACGAAACCGGTTAGGCTTATGCTTAACGTGGCCGCAGACGAGAGCAGTGGTAACTTGATTTCCGTCTTATCTTTCAATCGTACATGATATCTAGTGCATTTTTTTATGTATACATCAAAAAATGCACTGTCAATTTATCTATCATTCCGGGACGCGTTACTTCGGGTGCCGCTTTGTTGCAGAATGGAGGGTGTGACCCTTGTCTAGGTTGCTGATCACAAGTTGGACAAGGCAGAGGCGACGGGTGCGCCCGCGTTTGACAGGATCGACACATTGCTTGTCACCAATCTCGACATTCTAGACATCATCTTGCCACCGACCGGCCATGCGGACGCCCACCGCACAGCACTGGCAGCGGGGTGCGATTGATCATCTGCCAAAACCCTTCTGCAGGAAGCTGCAAGAAGCGACGGAGATCACGCAGCTGGCCGAAGACGTCGGGGAAATAGGGGGCAGTTTGCCAATCTAATCTTACCTGAATCCGACATTCGCCATGTTACAGAATTCATGCAGTTTGGGCTCTTTCGAGACCTTCGCTGCAATCTGCATGAATGACCGTTATGCGGGGTGGTTTCAACTGGTCGACTAAATACTTTAATCTTTTGAGAAAGATGAAGTGTAAATTATGGCCTGCCGGAAGCGAGTATTTTTCACAGAGAAACAGAAGTCGAAGAACATTCCGTGGCGTGGCGCGCGCTCACGATGCCAAAGAAACTTTACCAATCTGGGCGAGTGTAATACTCGTCTCGTTCTTCAAGACATCCCACAGGACTGTGAGACCCTCTTCCCCCGCGGCGGCGATCGCAAATTGCAGAATGCGCCCGAGAAAGGTGAAGTTTGCGCCTTGTTGGAATGCTTTGACCACATCTTCGCCGCTGCGCAGACCTGTATCGTAAAACAGCGGGAAGTCTGGGCCAACGGCTTGGCGTATGTCGGCCAACGCGGTTATGGGTGGTGGTGTACTATCAAGCTGGCGGGATCCGTGGCTGGACACCTGAATGGCGTCAACACCCGCGTCGCGCAGCATCAGGGCATCTTGCACGTCCAACACACCTTTGACGGCCAGCTTGCCCGGCCACATGTCGCGAAGTTGCGCCAGCGTGTCCCAGTTCGCTTTAGCACGGCTTTCGGTGCGATCAAAATCATAGCCAGCCATGTCAAAATTCGCCATCTGCGGTTTGCCTTTGGCCAGCGCCGTCAACGACCAACGCGGGTGACACGCGAAGTCGATAAACTGACGTGGCCCGATCGTAAATGGCATGGTGAAACCGTGGCGCAATTCACGGGGGCGACGACCCACTTCAGGGACATCAACCGTTAGGATTATTGTTTCGTAACCAGCCACTTTGGCACGTTCGACGAGTTTGAATGTGCCGTCGCCTTCACCAGTAAAATACAACTGAAACCATGCGTTCCCCTCGGCAGCCTCAATCAATGGCTCCATTGCGGTGGACGCCACTGTCGATACGCCAAGCGGCACATGTTCCCGCGCTGCCAGTCGCGCAAGCATCATGTCAGCACCCGGAGCGGACAGGTTGCACATGCCCATCGGGCTGATACCGAACGGCACCTTGGCCGATCGTCCGAACAAGGGAACTGCCAGTGATCTGTCACTCACGTCGCGTAAAATACGCGGCCGCAGTTCCAAATCATCAAAAGCCGCGCGATTGCGCGCCGCCCCGATTTCGCGACCAGCGGCCCCGTCGATGTAGTCAAACACCATCCAAGGCAAACGGCGCCGCGCAATGCGCCGCGCGTCTGCACTTGAGTGGATACCAGTTTTCATGCAGCGCCCCTGGCCATTTAGCTCGCGACCGCTTTCATGAACCGGTCGCGAATGACGACGGGGTCCATGGTGATAACTGGCAGTTTGATATTGCCGCTGTCACACTTTACCACGATCACCGTCATCTTTTTGCTGTCTAACGCAGCTTGCAAGGTCTTTCCTGTGTCGATGTCCTGACAGACGACGACGTTTTCGCAACCGCAGGCCTCAGCCACTTTTTCAAGCTTGGTTTTCATACCGGCATAAGTTGGCTGGTCTCCGGTTGATCCGTACGATCCGTTGTCGATGATCATCAGGATATAATTGTCAGCCACGTTGTTTGCGATTGTCGGAAGCGTGCCAAGGTTGGTCAGCACGGACCCGTCACCATCAATGGAAATGACAGTTTTCGGCTGGCTAAGCGCGAGGCCGAGACCAATCGACGAAGACAGGCCCATCGTTCCGAGCATGTAAAAGTTTGTGGGCTGGTCATCAATCATATGCAGCTCTTGGCTGGGCAAACCGATGTTACAGACGACCAGTTGGTCACGAAGGATTGGCGCGATGTCGCGCAGGATTTCAGATCTGATCATTGGTC
>JBLHNX010000033.1:0-13404 GCA_047622125.1 Paracoccaceae bacterium
ATCATCAGTGCAGCACACGGCCAGCCCGTAAAAAGGAATGTTGGACACGAAATCAAGGAAGCCGCGATGCAGGTTTTCCTCGGTGCCCCAGTGTTCCATGTGTTCGGGGTCGATGTTGGTGACGATGGCGATCGTCGCGGGCAGACGGTTAAACGTGCCGTCGGATTCATCTGCCTCGACGACCATCCATTCGCCCTGCCCCATGCGCGCATTGGACCCATAAGCGTGGATGATTCCGCCGTTGATGACGGTTGGGTCGAAATGCCCTGCGACCATCAATTCGGCCATCATCGTGGTGGTTGTGGTTTTCCCGTGGGTGCCGGCAACAGCAATGTTGGACTTGAGACGCATCAGTTCGGCAAGCATTTCCGCGCGGCGCACAACGGGCAGACCACGGCGGCGGGCCTCGTCCAGCTCGGCGTTGCCCGGTTTGATGGCACTGGAAATCACCACGACTTCGGCATCGGCCAAGTTTTCGGCGTGCTGACCCTCAAAGATATGCGCGCCGTTTTTTGCCAGACGGTCGGTGATTTTCGACGCCTTCAGGTCGGACCCCTGCACCACATAGCCGTGGTTCAACAGCACTTCGGCGATGCCCGACATGCCGATACCGCCGATCCCGACAAAATGGATTGGCCCGACATCAAGGGGAAGTTTGGTTGCAGCGTTCATCATCGGGCTTCCGTTCGTCTATCAATCATTGGATTCATTTTGGGCCGCAACTCCGGCCAGTTCATCGACAAGCGCCACAAGACGCGCGGTCGCGTCGGGAATACCGCATGACAGCGCGGCCCTTGCCATTTGCATCGCCCCGTCGGGCTGCCCCAAGACGCTGACGATTTGTTCGCTCAGAATATCAACTTCAAGCTTGCTTTCAGGCAAAAGGATCGCGGCGTTTGCGTCCACCAATTGGCGGGCGTTCGCGGTTTGGTGATCGCCCGTTGCAACGGCATAAGGCACAAGGATCGCCGGGCGCCCGATAATGCTGATGTCGGCAACGCTGGACGCACCGGCGCGGCTGATCACAAGTTGCGCATCCGCCATCCGGTTGGGCACATCGGTAAAAAAGGTCTCGACTTCGGCAACGATACCTTCGTCGGCGTAATACTGGGCCACGCGCATCAGGTCTTCCTCGCGGGCTTGGTGGGACACGCGCACGTATTGGCGGATCTCGCGCGGCAAGCCGCTGATCGCCGGGGGCACAACATCAGAAAGGATGCGCGCGCCCTGGCTGCCACCCATTACAAGGATCGACATCGGGTACTCTCCAGGCGGGATATATCCGGCACCTGCACGTTCCAGCACAGCAGCGCGCACGGGGTTGCCTGTATGAATGCCCTCGACCCCATCGGGGAGCACTGTAGGCCATGTGCCACATGCAACCTTGGTTACGCGCTTGGCGAACAGCCTGTTCACGCGGCCCAACACACCGTTTTGTTCGTGGATCATCACCGGCACGCGCAACACCCATGCCGCGGCAACAGCGGGAATGCTTGGGTAGCCGCCAAAGCCGACAACGACAGCAGGACGGTCGCGCAGCGTGCGCCAGTTTGCAGCGGCAATTCCGCCAAGGACACGGAACGGAACGGCAAGTTTTGCCACGATACCGCCACGCGCAAAGGTCGCGCTGCGCACTTCTTTTATTGCAACCGCACTTGGGAAGGCGGCCGTGTAACGCGCGCCGCGGGCATCTGTAGACAATGTGACACGCCAGCCCTTTGCCAACATCGCCTCGGCCAAAGCTTGGGCCGGAAACATATGGCCGCCGGTTCCACCAGCGGCAATGACGATCAATGGCGCGTCCTTGGTCATTACCGTCCCCTACGCATCAAAATATCACCGATCTCGCCTTGCGGCCGCGAGCGCGTGAACGCCAGCAACATGCCAACCGCAATGCCCGACGCGATGACCGACGATCCGCCATAACTGACGAACGGCAGCGTCATACCCTTGGCTGGCAGCAAGCGCACGGCCACGCCCATATTAATCATCGCCTGCACGCCAAATGCGCAGGCCAGCCCCGTGCCAGCAAGGCGGATAAACGGGTCGCGTTCTTTCATCAACCGCATTAGCGAGCGTACGACAATCGTCGTATAGAGCGCGATAATCAACAACACGCAGATCAGCCCGTATTCTTCGGCAGCCACGGCAATAATGAAATCAGTATGCGCATCAGGCAGTGACCATTTCACCTGCCCCTCGCCCACACCAACGCCAAAAAACCCACCCTCGCGGATTGCGTTTGTCGCATAGCCAAGCTGCGTCGTCGGGTCCAGGTCGGGCGACAGGAACCCGTCAATCCGGCGGGCAAAATGTTCCGAGTTGGAGTAGAAAACCGTTCCGGCAAAGACGACAACACCGGCAAGGGTCAACAGCAGCAGCATCGGCGCTCCGGCCACGAAATACATCACACCCCAACTAAACAGCACAAGCGCGGCCTGTCCAAAATCGGGCTGCATCGCAAGGAAAGCTACGATCACAATCGCAAGGACGAACGAATAGGTCTTGCCCGGTGGGCCGCCCAAATCCTGAGACGCGGCCATAAACCATGCCGCAACAACGACAAACCCCGGTTTGAGGAATTCCGAGGGCTGCACCGAGGCAAAACCGAACGAATACCAGCGCACGGCACCTTTACCGAAATCCGTGCCCAGCACCGGCAACAAGGCCAGCGCCACAAACGCACAGGCAAATCCCAACACAGCCAAACGTCGCACCAATTGCGGCGACATCATCGACGTGATGAACAACGCCGCCATCGCCACGGCCCCGAAAAACGCCTGACGTTGCACATAATGAAAAGGCTCAAACCCGTTTTTCGATGCAAGCGGCGGCGAGGACGCGAGGCCCAACAACAATCCGATCCCGAACAGGACCAGAATGCACGATAGCGTCCAGCGATCAATCGTGCGCCACCAGCGCGGAAGAACAGGATCACCCGTGTGAACAGGAACTGTCCCGAATACCATCTCGGTCATTTGGATACCGCCAATTTGCCTCAACATCGCCCGTTTGCCGGGTCTGATTGCAACCCTAACGGCAAATGCGCTGCGATTCCAGAGAAATAAGGGCACTGGCGGACCCTCGCCTCTTGCGTGGCGATGCGTTTCGGGCCACCCCCGAACGATGGATTGCAACACACTGATTATCGGCGCCGGAGCCGCAGGCATGATGGCCGCCGCCCACGCGGGACCGAAGGTCGTGGTTATCGACCACGCCAAGGCCGCCGGAGAGAAAATTCGCATATCCGGCGGGGGGCGCTGCAACTTCACCAATATCGGCTGCACAGCCGGCAATTTCCTTTCACAAAACCCGCACTTCGCCAAATCTTCCCTCAAGCGGTATACCCAGTGGGATTTCCTTGATCTGGTCGCGCGGCACGGCATTGCATGGCATGAAAAGACGCTGGGCCAATTGTTTTGTGACAATTCGGCTAAAGACATCATCGCCATGCTGCAGGCAGAAATGGCGACGTCTGGCGCGCAATTGCTGCTGCGCACATCCTTGTTGGACCTGTCGAAAACCGAGAGCGGCTTTCGCGCCGTGATCAAACACGATGGCACCCTATACACCCTGACCCCGCGCAATGTGATCGTCGCTTGCGGCGGCAAATCCATCCCGAAAATGGGCGCGACGGGACTGGGCTATGATATCGCGCGCCAGTTCGGGCTGGCTGTGACCGACACCCGCGCCGCCCTCGTGCCCTTTACGTTTTCAGACAATCCGTTCGGGGTCATGTCTGGCCTTGCCACGCCGGTGCGCGCGCATGCCGATGGGCCGGAATTTACCGAGGCGATGTTGTTCACGCATCGCGGGCTATCGGGCCCGGCGATGCTGCAAATCTCAAGCTATTGGGCCGATGGTGCACCCATCCATATCAATCTGATCCCTGAGGCTAGGTTGTTTGACGCCCTGCGCGATCAACGACAGGCATCGGGGCGCAAAGCGTTAAAGACCGTGCTAGCGCAGCACCTTCCCGCGCGCCTTGTGGATTACCTCGCGCCCGCCCTTCCCCTTGATGGCAACCTTGCCGATCAAAGCGACGGTGCCCTGCGTGAACTGTGCAACATGCTGGAAAACTGGGAACTACGTCCCACCGGCACCGAAGGCTATCGCACCGCCGAAGTCACCCTGGGCGGGGTGGATACCGACGGGCTGTCGTCAAAAACCATGCAGGCCAAAGAGGTGCCGGGGTTGTATTTCATCGGCGAAGCCGTGGACGTCACCGGCTGGCTCGGCGGGTATAACTTCCAATGGGCATGGTCGAGCGGCTGGGCGGCTGGCGTGGCGATCGCGGCGCAAGACTAGCCGTGCTGCAACTGCAGCATATTGGCTGCGAATGATTTTGACGTAGAAACAACAGCTTGTGCGGCGACCTGCGGTCCACGCACCAAACCCCATAAAACAAGGCGATGCAGCCGCGCAACAGACTCTGGCCCAAGGGAACCGGGTGATTGTGCAAATGCAGCATTTTCCGGTATGTTAGCGCTATCTATCATCAAGATCACCTCACATAACGCATCCAAGGACACTGCCATGACGACCCAAACACTCGACGACACCGCAATTCGCGAAACTGCTTATCTGTTCTGGCTTGACGAAGGCCAGCCCGTGGGGCGGGATCAGGACCACTGGCTGCGCGCCATCGACGCGCTGACACCTGCCAAGCGCAAGCCTGTCGCCAAAAAAGCCGCTGCCAAAAAAGCTGCACCAAAAACTGCCGCACCAAAAAAGGCGCGCGCGACCAAAGCGACCAAGCCAAGCGCATAATTTCGCTATTGTGGGGGGGGGGGCGGTTGACGCCAAATCTCTGCCCCCTGCCCCAACGGTCACATAAACCGTTAGGCGAACCAGCCCCCGCAGCCTAGGCTCACCCCTTGATTGAAACAGACAGGGGCTTTGACATGCGGTGCAACCGACGGACCACTGGGCTGGAAACCAATCCCGCTATCTCTGAAAATCCTAGCCATCGTGCTGGTCCTCTGGCTGCTAGGCGCGCTTGCTAACCTGCCCAACCTGCTGGAAAACGGATTGCCACTCATGGGTTTTTTTGTTTACAGCGTGACGGCAGCGGCAGTTGTGCTGATCCTGGACATCATCGGCCCACTTGTATTTTTGTTTGCGCTCTGGACCCGCAAAAGCTGGGCCGTGATCTGGGCCTTTGCCTATATGGGCTTTTTCATCGCCAATAGTGTCGTGGCCCTATTCACGGTGCGCGTTACCCTTGGATTGTTGCCAATCCTTATTCCTGCGCTGGTCAGCGCCTGTTTCGTGATCGTGATCTATCGGCAGCGGGGCTACTTCGCGGCTATTAAGGCGGGGTAATCTGGGACTGAACGTCTCGTTTGCTTTACGCTCAGGCACCAATCTACACTAAGTTATCCTTGGCGCGAAGATGAACACCCGCCCGTGCAGCTAACCCAGTGGAGCCACGTTCATGACCCAGTCTGCAGTTACCCCCGAAGAGATCATCAATTTCTGGTTTCCCGACGGCCCAAATCCAGAGCCAAAGCGACACATGGACCTGTGGATGTGGCGCATGCGCGGGGGCGCAAATGATGACATAATGGCGAAATATGTTGAAGTGACCGAACGCGCGGCCTTGGGTAATTTTGACGATTGGGCTGAAACGCCGATTGGGCGGCTTGCGCTGATCGTTGTCCTTGATCAATTCCCCAGAACTGTTTGGGCGGGAAGTCCAAAGGCCTATTCCCAAGACCCAAAGGCGCTTGATTTGTGTCTTGAGGGGTTGGACAACGGGCATTTCGATGCCTTGGAGAATGTCTGGTTCAAATCGGCATTCAAGCTGCCACTTGAACATTGCGAACGCCCCGATCACTTGGCTAATCTTGATCGTGCGGTCCAAATTGCCGATCGGATTTTGGAAGAGGCCCCCGAGTATTTGAAAGAAGGTTATCGGTTTGCGGCAGAACAGCCACGTAAACATCGGGCCATCATTGCGCGGTTTGGCCGTCATTCCCATCGCAACGCAGTCCTTGGTCGCGAGTCTACACCAGAAGAACTAGACTATATCGCAAAGGGCGAGTTTCCGCATGAAACGGACCTCAGCAAAGCGATGAATTGACGTAGATACCTGACGTCTGGGGTTAAGCCGCCGTGCCGCGCGCAAAGATCTAAATGTGTGTGTGCGGTAATAACTTGGTCTGTTCCCGGTAAGCGTTATTCGCCCAACGCCGCACGCACCTGCGTGATGAAATCATCGCCGCGTTTTTCAAAGCTATCGTATTGATCAAAGCTCGCCGCGGCGGGGGCCAATAGCACGGTATCGCCGTCCAGTGCCTCGCTCACGGCGCGGGTCACTGCGGTTTGCATATCGCCACAAACTTCGGCCTCCACGCCGCGCAGCTGCATCGCAAACGCTTGTCCCTCGCGGCCGATCACATAGGCTTTGACGACCGACCCGACGTGCGGCAACAGCCCGTCCAATCCGCCGTCCTTTTCCAGCCCGCCACAAATCCAGCGGATGCTTTTGAACGCTTGCAGTGCTTTGGCGGCACTATCAACGTTTGTGGCTTTGGAATCGTTAACAAAGCGCACGCCACCGCTTTGGGCGATGATCTGGCTGCGATGGGGCAGCCCGCCAAAGCTGTGCATCGCCGCCTCGATCTGTTTTGGACCCAGCCCCAGCGTGCGGCAAGCGGCGTATGCAGCGCAGGCGTTCTGATGATTGTGCGCGCCGGGCAATCCGGGAATTTCGCGCAGGTCAATCGATCCGACTTGCCGCCCCTTGCGCCATTCGGCCAGAAACCCTTTGCGCGCAAAGATATTCCAACCGTTTCCTGTCAGCTTCTGTCCCGATGACACGCGGATAACGCGATCATCAGTCGGCCCTTCGGCCAGTTGGTTGGCCAGATAGCCGCCCTCGGGTTCATCCACGCCAATGATCGCACGGTCGGGTCCACCTTCGGCAAAGAGGCGGCGTTTGGCGGCAAAATACCCGCCCAAGCCTGCGTGCCGATCCAGATGATCAGGCGAAAGGTTAGTGAAAACGGCCACATCCGGCGTCAGTGCGCGGGCAAGGTCGGTCTGGTAACTACTCAGTTCCAAAACGATAACTTCGCCGTCATGGGCGGGATCAAGATCAAGGACGCCGCGACCGATGTTGCCAGCCAGTTGCGCGGGGCGACCTGCGTCCTCCAGGATATGCTGGATCAGGGCCGAAGTCGTGGATTTCCCGTTGCTTCCGGTGATCGCGACGATGCGCGGTGTGCGTTCAAAGTTGTCCCATTCCTGCGTGGCAAAGCTGCGGAAAAACAAGCCTATGTCGTTGTCCACGGGCACGCCAGCGGCCCAAGCAGCAGCGATTGCAGGGTGCGGTGCTGGATAGAGATGCGGGATGCCCGGGCTGGTGACGAGTGCGGCGACATCATCAAATGCGCCTTGTTTTGTGAGGTCTTGAAGGGTGAATCCTTCGGCCTGTGCGCTGTCGCGCGCCTGTTGGCCGTCGTCCCAAACCAGCGGATTTGCCCCCCCGGCCTTCAGCGCCCGCGCCGTCGCAAGACCAGAGCGGCCAAGGCCAAGAACAGCCACGGTCTGGTCAGTAAAGCCCTGCACTGGAATCATGATAATCGCCCTGTTTTGTTGTGACGCAGAGTGCCGTTTGGTTGGGCGGTGCGCAAGGCGGGAAGCGGCGTATGGAAAGGATATGGAAAGCGTATGGAAACCGTATGGGTGGGGTACGGGTTATTTGGGGGGGAGTTTGGCGAGGGAGGCTTGCACGTCTGCGATGTTTGGATGATCAGCGGGAAGCGTCGCTTGCAGAATTTCGAGCGCCTGTTCCCATAACGGTCGTGCTTCTGCCGGACGGTCTTGCGCAAGTAGGCAATGCGCGAGGTTGTTGAGGTGTTTTGCATATTCCGGATGCCCCGTGCCAATCGTCGAGCGGTCAATCTCGCGCGCCTCGTTGTAAAGCGCCTCGGCTTCGGGCAAACGGCCCTGTGCCTTCACAACCACCGCGAGGTTGTTGAGGTGTTTGGCATAGTCCGGATGCCCCGTGCCAATCGTCGCGCGGGCAATCTCGCGCGCCTCGCGATACAGCGCCTCGGCTTCGGGGAAACGGCCCTGTGCCTTCACAACCACCGCGAGGTTGCTGAGGTGGGTGGCATAGTCCGGATGCCCCATGCCAATCGTCGCGCGGTCAATCTCGAGCGCCTCGTTGTAAAGCGCCTCAGCTTCGGGGAAACGGCCCTGTGCCTGCACAACCCCCGCGAGGTTGTTGAGGCGGGTGGCATAGTCCGGATGCCCCGTGCCAATCGTCGCGCGACCAATCTCGCGCGCCTCGTTGAGCAGCGCCTCGGCTTCGGGAAAACGCCCCTGTGCCTGCACAACCAGCGCGAGGTTGTTGAGTTGACTGGCATATTCCGGACTTTCGCCGCCAAATTCTGATTTGGCGCGGTTCACAAGACCTTCATAAGCCGTTCTCGCCTCCTCCGTTTTGGCCAGATGCCATGTCATGCGGGCGTAGGCCGCAAGGTGGTCAGTGGTGTCATCAAGATTGCTGGCGCGTTTGTAATGGGCATAGGCATCGTGCCAGCGAATTTCGGCCTCGGCGACTTCACCACGGCCGTATGCGGCACGGGCGGATTCTTGGACGGCGAGGTCGTTATTGGCTTCGATTTCGGCAAAGATATCGTCGGCGATGGAGTAGTCGCCTTGTTCGAGCGCGCCTTTGGCTTGCGCGATGCGATCACCGCCGATGGTGTTGCCGGATCGATCAAGGAGTGCTTCGAGGTCAGCGATGCGTTTCTGGGCGTCGGCGAGCGATTTATCAGGATTGGCGATTTGGGATTCCAACTCGGCGATCCGTGCGTGGAGTTGGGTTTTTTCGGTGTCAGATGCTTGCGCGAGTTCCTGTTCAAGGTCAGCTTTGAGTTCGCGGCGTAAGCGAATGAACTCGGGGACCGTGAGCGCGGGGCCGTCTTTGGCTTGGACAGGAGCGATTTGCGCGATGGTTTCGGGTGCAAGCTGGGTCGGCTTATTCTTTGAAAAGGGTTTTGCTATGAAGCCCCAAACAGACAAGAAGACAGCAACTAGCGCACCTAGTGGTCCAAGCCACATGCCTTCTGCAATCAACCAAGCCTCAAAAACCGCCCAAGTTTCCCACATCGTCACACCACTCCACTACCCGACTGCGACAATACCCGTTTGAGGGGAGTTGGGAAGGTTGTTTTGGAATTGAGAGGGCGGCCCCCTACCGCGGGTGGGGGTAAAGCCCCCGCCCATGGGGGCGGTCGGGGGCTGCCCGTGCAAGGCACGGGCGGGTTGCGGTTTTAGGCGTGACCGCGCATGGCGAGCGCGCGCAGAACATCCACCGCTGTGTCGGCGTCTTTCACTGGCACAAAGACATGATCGTGGTGATTTGCAGCGACGACATTGCACGCGATACCGGCGAGTGTCAGAACCTGCGCGACGGCGGCGGTCAGGCCGACACCATCAAGCGCGGAGTGGACCTGCAGGGTAATCATCGACATCGCCATGTCCGAGATCAGGCCCGCCGTGACGGCTTGGTGTTCTGGCAGGATGAGCGATAGGCCTTCGGCCTCGTGCATGGTGGCAAGCGCGTGCGGGACCAGATCACCCGCTTGATCCGGCGCACAGGTGCAGAAATGCCAGACACCGGGTTGCAGTGCAGGTTTCATTCCGCTGATCATCGCGTTTGTTTCGCGCACCCGCGCCATTAGCGCACTTTTAGCGTCGCGAGGCCGACCATCGCCAGAATAAGCGCGATGATCCAGAAGCGGATGACGATCTGTGGCTCGGCCCAGCCCTTCTTTTCGTAGTGATGGTGGATCGGCGCCATGAGGAACACGCGTTTGCCTGTGCTTTTGAAATAAAGGACTTGGATGATAACCGAAAGTGCTTCGACCACGAACAGCCCGCCAACGATAGCAAGGACGATCTCGTGCTTTGATGCCACAGCGATGGCGCCCAGTGCGCCGCCCAATGCAAGGCTTCCGGTATCACCCATGAACACCGCGGCGGGGGGCGCATTATACCACAGAAACCCAAGGCCGCCGCCAATGAGGCCAGCGGTAAAGATCAGCAATTCGCCGGTGCCGGGGACATAATGCAGGCCCAGATCGGTGGTGAAATCCACGCGGCCAACCACATAGGCGATCACGCCAAGGGTCGCGGCGGCGATCATCACGGGCATGATGGCCAGACCGTCCAGACCATCGGTCAGGTTCACAGCGTTGGCGGCACCTACGATAACGATAATAGAAAACGGCACGAACAGGATGCCGAGATTTAGGAGCAGGTCTTTGAATACAGGAAACGCAAGTTGGTTGGTCAGGTCCGCCGGATGATACTGCGCAGCCCAGTAGCCCGCGATCCCCGCAATCACAAAACCCAGCGACAGGCGCACCTTGCCCGACACACCCGCGCTCGTTTGTTTGGAAACCTTGGCATAATCGTCCGCAAAGCCGATCATCGCATAGGACAGCGTCACAAATAGCACCATCCATACGAACGGATTGTCCAAGCGCGCCCAAAGCAATGTCGAGGTCAGCAGCGCACCGACGATCAGCAGACCACCCATGGTGGGGGTGCCCGCCTTGATAAAATGCCCCTCGGGGCCGTCTTCACGAATGGGTTGGCCCTTGCCCTGTTTGCGACGCAGCACATTGATCAAAGGGGGACCGAACATGAACCCAAAGAACAGCGCCGTGGCAAAGGCCCCACCGGCACGGAAGGTAATGTAGTTAAAGAGGTTAAAGAAATCGCCCCCATCGGACAGGGCGGTTAACCAATACAACATATGTTCAGACCTTTTTGTTCTTGTGCGACTTGCGATGCCCCAGATTACGGATGGCGTCAACGACAAGGCTGATCTTGCTGCCTTTGGACCCCTTCACAAGGACCACGTCGCCAGCATCCACAAGACCCGCGGTTCCCAGAGCCAATTCGGCGGCAGTTTCGCGCCACCGCCCACGCTGGTTTTCGGGGAGGGCATCGTAAAGATGACGCATCCGTGGGCCAGCGCAGTGGACCAAATCGACCTGCGCTAGCGATGGATCGTTGACCAGTGCTGCGTGCATCGCCATTTCATCCAGTCCAAGTTCGAGCATGTCGCCCAACACCGCGATCCGTCGCCCCTTGATGATCTGCCCGACATTATCCACTGGCGTCGCCGCAGCCAGCACTTTGAGGGCCGCAGTCAGCGAGGCGGGGTTGGCGTTAAAGGCATCGTCAATCAACTCCAGCGTGTCATCGGTGCTGGCAGGATCAAGTGTCACAGTTTCCAGCGTGCCGCGCCCGGCGGGCGGTGCCCATGTGGCGATGTCCATCGCAGCGGCGACCGGATCGCCACCAAGGGCCTCGGTCACGGCCAGCACGCCCAGACCGTTCATCGCGAAATGGCGGCCAGCGGTGGATAGTTTGAACAGGATCGCCATACCGTTTGCCTGCGCCTGCACGACGGTGCTGCCCGACGCAAGGCGGACGTGTATAAGGTGCCAATCGGGGGCCATTTGCCCGAACCCAACGACGCGCGCGCCACGTTTTGCGGCATAATTCAACAGAATCGGCGCAGTCGCGATATCAGCGTTCAGCACGGCGATTCCTCCGGCGACCAAGCCGTCCATAACTGTCGCCTTTTCGCGCGCGATGCCTTCGATGCTATCAAACGCTTCAAGGTGCGCGGCGGCGACAGTTGTGATCATCGCAACATGCGGGCGGGCCATCTGGGCCAACGGTGAAATTTCGCCCGGGTTACTCATCCCGATCTCGATCACCGCAAATTGTGTGTCCTGCGGCATCCGTGCCAGTGTCAGCGGAACGCCCCAATGGTTGTTGTAGCTTGCCTCGGAAGCATGGGTTTTACCCTGCCGTTCCAATACGATACGCAACATTTCCTTGGTCGATGTCTTGCCAACCGACCCGGTGATTGCGGCAACGCGCGCGTTTGTGCGGGCGCGGGCAGCGACGCCCAAGGCTTCGAGCGCGGCCAACACGTCAGGCACGATCAGCAGCGGCGCGTCTTCGGGAACGCCGTCGGGGCGATGGGTCACAAGTGCCGCCGCAGCCCCTTTTTCCAGTGCCATGGCGACGAAGTCATGACCGTCGCGGTCGGCCTTGAGGGCCACGAACAAATCGCCCGTTTCAATGGTGCGCGTATCGATGGATACGCCGTTTGCCTGCCAATCGCGGGTGGTGGTGCCGCCTGTGGCCGCGACCGCATCTTGTGACGTCCAGAGTGCCATCAGATTCTCCCGTCAAGGGCGGCAACGGCCACGCTTGCCTGCTCAACATCATCAAAGGGCAAGATATCGTCACCGACAATTTGCCCGCTTTCGTGCCCCTTGCCTGCGATCAGAAGTGCGTCACCGGGTTGCAGCGCATCGACTCCGCGCAAGATTGCCTCGGCGCGATCACCAACCTCGATCCCTTCGCGACAGCCCAGCATCACGGCGGCGCGGATCGTCGCGGGGTCTTCACTGCGCGGGTTGTCGTCGGTGACGAACACAACATCGGCGTTATCTGCCGCCGCCTGCCCCATGAGCGGGCGTTTGGTTGCATCGCGATCCCCGCCTGCGCCAACGATTGCAATCAGGCGTCCCATCACATGTGGGCGCATCGCCCTCAGAGCCGTGGAAATCGCATCTGGCGTATGGGCGTAATCGACAAATACGCTTGCGCCATTGTCGCGGGTCGCCGCCAGTTGCATGCGGCCACGCACGGTGCTCAGGTGTGGCAAGGTGTCAAACACTTCCGCCGGATCACCGCCTGCGGCAATCACGAGACCAGCGGCGAGCAACACGTTATCGGCCTGAAAACCACCGATTAGGTTCAGGCGGGCGGTATGGGTGCGGCCCTGCCATTCAAAGCGCAATTCCTGCCCCGTGGCATCCATCCGTTGGCCCAGCAATCGCAAGCGTGCATCAGGTGACCGGCCCACGCCAATAACCTCTTGGCCGCGTTCATCAGCGATTTGCGCGACAAGCGGTCCTTTGGGGTCATCAAGGTTGATCACGGCCACGCCATCATCGGGCAAAACACGGGTGAAAAGGCCCATCTTTGCGTCGAAGTAGGCGTCGAATGTGTGGTGATAATCAAGGTGGTCTTGGGTGAAATTCGTGAACCCTGCGCCAGCCAGCAGAACCCCATCCAAGCGGCGCTGATCAAGCCCGTGGCTTGACGCCTCCATCGCCACATGGGTCACGCCTTCGCGCTGCGCCTGCGCCAGAACGCGGTGCAAGGTGATCGGTTCAGGGGTCGTGTGTTTCAGCGGATGGGTCCATGCGCCTTCGACGCCCGTCGTGCCAAGATTGACGGCGTTCAACCCCATTTCGATCCAGATCTGGCGGGCGAATGTGCTGACCGAAGTCTTGCCGTTGGTGCCTGTGACAGCAATCACCGTGTCGGGATGCGGACCAAACCAAA